>CAKROP010000035.1 GCA_934373375.1 uncultured Anaerosacchariphilus sp. | reverse complement strand
TTTTCTTTCCCTTGGAAATCATTCCTGCTACAGAAAGGGCAATGGCCGCGGACGCGCATACGGTGGGGCAGCTGTCCTCTCCGCCCGTATACTGAGAAATAATCTCTCCGGCTTTGTCAAGTAAATCTTCTACTACTACATAAGACTGTCCGCCCGCTACGGCTGCCTTTGCCACCTTGTCGCTGATGGTGGAGACGCCCAGCACCGTCACGCGGCCGCTGGCATTGATCACGCGCGGAAGTCCGATTTCTTCATAAACTGTCATTTTTCTCTCCTCCCGAATCTGCGACGTTTTTCTTTCCCGCCCCAGTCCGGATTTCATTTCGCACTTTCTGTCAAGTTTAAATCCAGGCGCAGGAGCTTTTTGCTCCTGCACCCGTATATTTTTTTATTAATGAATAAAGATACCGCCCAGAATCATAGCGCCCAGGATGGCACCACCGGTCATCTCCTTGCCCCACTTATAGAAGATCGCGGAGCCGATGATTGCGCCCAGACCTGCGTATACATTGTAGCTGGTAGCTGCAAGTACAATCAGGGGAGCCAGATAACGTCCGGTTGCGTTTCCTGCACCCATCATAACAGAGGTTCCTCCTACTGCTACGCCTTCCGGCATCAGCTTACGAACCAGCATAACGATTCCGCCAATCACCAGACCGATCACAGCGCCGGTAATCAGCGCGGTAAAGAAGTTTGTGAACGGCAGCTTCCATCCCATGGAAAGGAACAGAGCCGGCAGACCGATACCTACACCAGTCTGCAGAGAGCCACCGATATCCATCAGACCTACCAGCGGTCCTTCCAGGATACGTGCAATCAGGAAGCCTGCGGCAAATGCTGCAGCTGCTGCGTAATCTCCTGTGTCAATACCGTCTCTCAGCATAGCTACGATTGAAATATCATTAAATGCGCCTGTACCGAAGCTGATGTACATATAGGTTCCTGCAAAAATTGCTGCAGCAGCTCCGATTACCAGAAGGATAAAAGTGCTGTCCTTCATCAGAAACTCGTCCATTTTCTGACCAAATGTTCTCTTGTCTTCCATCTTTCTCTTCCTCCCTAATTAAAACTTGCCAAAGAAGCCTCTGAAGTATGCAATGGCAACGAACAGAATTACAACGATGGCGATCAGAACCTGAACAACCTTGCTCTTGTAACCGTTCTCCTCAGCAGACTTACCGATCAGGATACCAAGTACAACACCGGGAGTTGCATTTCCGGTAATCAGCGCGGATACGCCGCCCAGAACAGTACCCCACATACCTGTGGTCTTACCGGCGTCAATGGCTGCCAGCCAGAAGATTGCAGGCATGACCGGATTAATCAGCCAGGTGGTAGCCGGTCCAAGTACCTCGGAAGCGATCAGAGAAAGCTTCTCCGGGATAATACTTGCCATCGTGTTCAGGAAAATAACAACCAGACCGCCGACAACGGAACCGGCCATCATCATCTTGCGCGGATTCTGAACGGTTTCTTCTACCTTGTTGTTTTTAACAAGCAGGGCAGCGGCACTCCAGTTCGGCACGATACGGTGCATAACATCCTGTGTCAGGGAACCTGCTGCTACTGCGGAAGCTGCAGCTGAGAAGAAAAATCCCAGACCAAAGGAAAAATGTGCAATCGGATCACCGTTGCAGGCATTCAACTCACCTAAGGTACGGAACGCACCCATGGACTGAATCTCCGGTGCATGAAACATACGGGCCGCACCCGCTGCGATGCATCCGCCACCGATGATACCGATGATTGCGGAATAAATGATAATCTGTAACATGTTAAAAATCCTCCTTCGTGATTTTAAGATATTTCACTCTTACCACAATCCTCGCGGTAATGGTAAAAGTCATCTTTTCTCTCGGCATGAAAAGAAACATAAAACGTTCGGTCTCTTTCTGAACCTGTACCTCATCGAAGTACACTTCTTTTGCTTCCATCTGAATGATCGGATAGGAAATTTCCTGGAAAATCTGCTTACGCATCAGCTGAAACAGATTGCCTACCGCATTTTCCAGGGAGCCCCCGGTCATGGTGAGGGTCATCTCATGATCCATCTCCTCCAAAAGCTGTTTTCCATTAAAGGTATCGATTCGTTCTGCATTCTTTCCAAACATTTTTACTCTTCTCCGTGTACTTCACGCCATGCCTGTACGACACGCTCACCCAGTTCCTCTGTGTCCATAAAACCAAGTCCGACCGCCTGGCAGCCTTCCTTGACTGCTGTGCATGCAGCCTCTACGGAACGAAGAGAGTATTTTGCCTTGTAGCCGTACTTGTTCTGAGCTGTCAGAGCGCCTGCTCCGCCGCTTCCGCAGAAGCTGATACCCAGATCCGCGTTATTTTCCTTCATGACATCGCCCAGCTTCATATCTGCTGCCATGCCCGGAATTACGATAGCCTTACCGCCGGCCTTCTCTACGCCTCTTGCTACCGCCTGGCCCTTGCCCATGCGGTGGCCGATTACAACTAATACTTCTTTCATTGTGTGTTTCCTCCTTCTCCTGTTTCTTTATTGAACGGCTGACGCCGATGCAATCGCCATCTCCATGTGGGTTCCCACAAGGAATACTTCGCTTTTGTTGATGGGCTCGCCGTGAGCCTCAAAAAGCGGGTCTACAATACTGTGTGCATATTTCCATGCTGTTTCAGATACCTCGTCCATCATCTCATCCTCAATGGGATCTACATAATGGCCTGTATAAATGCGCTTGATCAGCGCTACCAGATGATTGCTGAGCATGGCGTCTGCGTCATCATTTAAGGTAATCGGAAGGTTCTTGATTCGCTCCTTCGCCGCCTCATACTCCCGGATGGTTCTCTCGCGATGCTCCGCGTTAATCTCATTCATTTCCAGTGCTTTTTCTAAATACTTCACTTTCTTCTCCCTTGCTGTAAATGGTTTTTCTTACCGTGATTTTATTTCGAAGGAGAATGGTATCGCCGATAGAATCCGCAATCTCCTCTTCACAGGCGTCCAGTGTCAGCAGGTTCATATCTGCCGCACAGCCCTCTCTTAATTCTCCAAGACCCTCAAGGCCATAATGCTTTGCCGGTACGTAGGTTACCTTATGCACCACCTGATCCAGGCTCTCGCCGCAGTTGATGAGCTTGCTCATAACGCTGGCGATGTTGTACACCGGTCCGTTATAGTTTTCTACATGCAGATCTGTGGAGATCATATCACAGTCAAAATTGTCAAGCAGTGCCTGCTTGTATACACGAAGACTGAAGCTTGCCACACCATGTCCCACATCAAAGCGCACACCTCTGGCTCTGGCGTCCTTTGCCTCCCGGATGATTTCACCCTCCTCGGTCAGAATGCCGCCCTTCTTTCCGTGATAAGCATGGGTAATGATGTCTCCCTCGTCTACCAGCTTCAGTACATCCGTCAGTGCGGGCGGATAATTGCCCACATGAATCATCAGCGGCTTGTGAATCTCATGGGCGATACGGGCAGCCTCTGCGATGGGCTTCAGCCCCATTTCTCCTACGACGCTTGCGCTGGCTCTGGCCTTCAGTCCTACGATATTGTCGCTGTATTTTGCGGCGGTGGCTTTTACCTTCGCCTCATCCAGCTTGTCCATGCTGTCCAGCTCATGACCGCGGATCAGACCCTCTTTGGATACATTCAAAAGAGTAAATACCTTTGTCTTCGCTTTGTCGATGTAATTGGTGCGGAAATCCTCATAATTGTCAGCTCCGCTGCTTCCCGCGTCCAGAATGGCGGTCGCGCCGCGCTCCAGGCCCAGCACATCCGGATCCAGGCCAAGAAATGCCTTCGGATAGCAATGGGTGTGAATATCAATGAAGCCCGGCGTCACGATACAGCCTTCTGCGTCGATAACTTCCTCTGCTTCCACATTCAGTTCATCGCCGATTTTCTCAATTTTTCCGTTTTTCACAAAAATGTCTTTTTTGTCTCTCCGATAGCCGTTTGCCGGAGCAAGCAGCTGTCCGTTTTTGATTAACAGGCTTTTCATATCCTATTCCTCCTCTATGATATACAGAAAGAACGCGGTTCTCTCTGAAATCGGTATTCTTACCTGGAGTGTAGTCTCCGCCATCTCGAAGAATTTCTCCATAATCAGGAACACATCCGGGTATTCCTTTTTCACCCGGTAATACTCCTGGTTGAACTCGCCGGTGGGATCCTCGGTGACCTCCCCTGAGAGCCAGCGCTTCACGGCCATGCTCATATGAATCACCAGACCCAGCATGGCGTCCTGGCCCATCCGGATCTGGGGCGGAAGCTTGGCCACATATTCCAGCAGCGCCAGAATCAGGTCACTCATGGTTCCGGCTGCCTCGGCCAGATTTTTCCCGGAATTCTGTCCCCGAAGCTGTACCGATACGGGCATCTCGGGCTTGGACTGGAACGAGGCCTGGTTCTTCTGCTTCATAGGAAGCTCGTCCACCAGCTTTCCATATTTTAGGAAGTCCTGGATTCTCTGAATATCCTCCGCCAGCAGCACACCGGAAATCTTCACTACCGGTACCAGGCTGTTTTCCAGCGGAATCGTGGAAATGGCAAAATCCACATTTTTCAGGTCGCTGACCCGCAGAAGCTGGTAGGGAGAAACCTGCCCCACCACGTTCAGCATGGGGAATACATGCTTGATACGAAGGGTCAGGAAATGGGATAGTCCCTTACCGGTGGCGCAGACCACCAGCACATTTTTCCGCTCGCTCTCGGCCTGGATTCCATTCTTATAGAGATACACGGCCAGATAACAGATTTCCATCACATCCAGCTTCTGTCCGATCTCGTCCTCAATGATCTCCCCAAGCTTTCCCGCCAGCTGGAAATAGGAATAATAGTATTCCTGAATTTCCCGGAGCACGTAAGTGTTTTCCTCTTCCTGGTGCTCGGTCTCGCTCATGGTCAGGTAATTCTTAATATGTTCCTCCAGATCCCGCCGCAGACTCTGAAGCTCGAAGCTTTCCCTCTCCTCGCCGTTTTCCAGATAGGACATGATACGCTCCATGATACGCTCCAGAATCTCATCCCGCACCCGGTACCCCTCGGTACAGATGCCATAATCGCGAAGAACCGCGGAAAGCCACTGAAGCTCCTGTCGATTGCAGCCTCGGCTCTCCTCCTCGCAGAGCTTGGTCAGAAGCTCGAAGGGATATCCCTCCTCCGTGTCCAGCTCTTCCCGGCTCTCCTCCAGCACCGCTGCCCGGATCTGCCGGACGATGCAGTAGCTCAGGAGATTCAGGTAAACGGTATTGGAAATCCATACGTTGTACTTGCCGTTCAGCTGCCGGATTTTTCGACTCATATCCCGGATGGACTGGCCGGTCACACGGCTCTTCAGCTCCTCCGGCAGCAGAAGATACCAGTCCTCCGCTGTGTAGCTTCCCATGAACCGGGCGGTCAGAAGCTTTACTGCCTGCTTTCTGAGCGTAAGCTCGTCGCCCTCCAGGCGGTAGCCCTGAGCCTTCCGGATATCCAGCCCGAAGCTTCCGCCGAAATATTCCTCCAGGCGGCCCAGGCCTCTGGTCAGCGTGGACTTGGAAGCCAGATAAACCTCCGCCAGTTTTTCTGCAGTCACATAACCTTTCTGGGTGAACAGGTAGAAAAACAGACTGGCAAAGCGCTGCTCCTCATCGCCGTCTACGAAGCTTCCCTTACTTCCGCTATCCCACTGGACCAGCAGAGCCGAGCAGTCCGGCTTCTGGGCGGCCGGAATAAAATATCCTTTCTTAGTCAGGTAGCCAATTTCAATGCCGTATTCCTGACAAATCCGCTTCAAATCCTGCATATCATACCGGATGGTCCGTTCGCTCTTCTGAAGCTTCTCCTTTAAGGTGGCAATGTCCAGAGGAACGCCCGCCATCATCAGCTGTCTGAAAATCTCAATCTGTCTCGGTTTTGGAATTTCTCTCATGTGCTCCGCCGCCTTTCTTTCTCAGATAATACCGTACTTCTCAAGGGCCTGGGCAATGCCGTCCTCATTGTTGCTGCCAGTCACAGCAAAGGCGTGATCCTTCACATAATCCGCCGCGTTTTCCATGGCGATACCATAGGCTACGCTGCGGAACATATCCACATCGTTTTCGCCGTCTCCGAACGCAATGACCTCTTCCGGCTTAATACCCTCCCGTTCCATCAGCTCCTTCAGTGTCCGTCCCTTGGTGATTCCCCTGGGCGCAATCTCGATGAGCCTGGGATCCGTCCGGACGATCTCATATTGGTCCGCATACGCCTCCGTCAGCATTTTGTAAAGCTCGTTGATCCGCTCCGGATTGTCCGTGGCATTGATCTTATTCAGGCTGTCCGGCAGTTCCTCCATGGACGCAATCTCGATGAGTCTGGGATAACCATTGATATTCTCGGTCACCCAGGACCAGGCTCCGGCCACCATGGGGTGATCCTCCGAATATCCTTTTTTAACACGCTCCCGCTCCTTAATGGGCCGCATCCAATCCGGAATCCAGTAATGGATGGCGTCGTCCTCGTAACACTGAATTTCCACCTCCCAGTTCTGAAGGATCGGAAAGAGCAGCGCTGCGTCCGCCTGAACGAGGCAGGTCTTTTTATGGCGTCCGCCCTCGGTCAGGTCGTTGACGGTCAATCCGTTATTTTCTATGAGACAGCCACCGTACTTCAGAAGCTCCAGCTCCCTGGCGTAGGGCATCTGCCGCACATAGCTGCGGCCACTGGCCAGAATCAGGCGGATGCCTTTTTTCTGACAGGCCATCAGCGCCTCCTTTGTGCGCGCTCCAATCTCATCTCTGCTGTTCAGCAATGTACCGTCCATATCGGTTACAATCCACTTTACATTCATTTTACTTACCCCTTACATGTCTGTAATCATAGCATAGCTTTTCACTTCAATAGCCACTATTTCTTTGCACTTTTCTCTGTATACATTGCAAAAATGAATCTGTTTTGTCAAGGTCTAATATTTTTTTTATTTTCAGAAAACCTGCATAGAAAAATTTCCATTCGGAAATCTTGTTATTATCAAATTTTTACAGGAGGCGTATACCGGATGGCACTGAATAAGGTTGAAATTTGCGGGGTAAATACAGCGAAGCTGCCTGTCCTGACACAGGAAGAAAAGGACGCTTTATGGAAACGGATTACAGCGGGCGACGCCACCGCCCGGGAGCTTTATATTAAGGGCAATCTCCGGCTGGTTTTGAGCGTTATCAAGCGCTTTTCGGGAAGCTCGGAAAATGCGGACGACCTGTTCCAGATCGGGTGTATCGGTCTCATGAAAGCCATCGACAATTTTGACAACACCCTGGGCGTCAAATTTTCCACTTATGCAGTTCCCATGATCGCCGGGGAAATCCGCCGTTATCTCCGGGATAACAACAGTATCCGGGTCAGCCGTTCCTTACGGGATACGGCCTACAAGGCTATTTACGCCAGGGAAAATCTGACCCGCCAGTATGCCAGGGAACCATGCTTAAGCGAAATTGCCGCGGAAATCGGGATTCCGGACGAGGAAATTGTCTTTGCCCTGGACGCTATCCAGAGCCCGGTCAGTCTCTATGAACCGGTCTACACCGAGGGCGGCGATACTCTCTATGTGATGGACCAGATCAGCGATAAAAAAAACAGGGAAGAGCTCTGGATTGAAGAGCTCTCCCTGAATGAGGCCATGAAAAAGCTGTCAGACCGCGAACATTATATCATTGAGCTCCGTTTCTTCCAGGGTAAGACTCAGATGGAAGTTGCCGATGAAATCGGCATTTCCCAGGCCCAGGTCAGCCGTCTGGAGAAAAACGCGCTGAAATGTATGCAGAATTATCTGGCACAATAATTTATTCGTATTTCATGATTTCTTTTTTCAGGCGGCGGATAATTTTCTTTTCCAGTCTGGAAATATAGGACTGTGAGATTCCCAGGAGATCTGCCACCTCCTTCTGGGTCATCTCCTCGCCATGAGGATTTTTCAGTCCAAAACGAAGCTCCACGATGGTGCGCTCCCGTTCAGACAGTGTCTGAATGGCCTTGTCAAGCAGTTTTCGCTCCATCTCTGTCTCGATATCACGGTAAATGACGTCCTCATCGGTTCCCAGAATATCAGACAGCAATAACTCATTGCCATCCCAGTCCACATTCAGGGGCTCGTCAATGGAAACCTCCAGGCGGGTCTTGTTGTTGCGGCGCAGATACATCAAGATCTCATTTTCAATACAGCGGGAGGCGTAGGTGGCCAGCTTGATATTTTTCCCTCTGTTGAAGGTGTTGATGGCTTTGATAAGTCCAATGGTTCCGATGGAAATCAGATCCTCCACACCCACGCCGGTGTTGTCGAATTTTTTTGCGATATAGACCACCAGGCGCAGGTTGTGTTCAATCAGAAGGGAGCGTGCTTCACCGCTCTCCTCCGTGCCAAGCCGGGCAATGGCCCGGGCCTCATCCTCTGCATTTAGGGGTGCCGGAAGCACCTCCGCGCCGCCGATATAGTGAATTTCATTTTTCCTTCCCACAAACAGGGTGGAAAAATTAGGGATCAGCTTTAACTGAACCTGATTTGGAATCGCTACTTTGATAAGCATACTTGTTCTTTCCTCCCACTCTCATTTCCGCATTTTCTGCGCTACATGGCTCCAACAGGGCCGGATGCAGAATCATGCTGTAATTTTCTGTCGAAGAAAGTGGTTCTTTGGTAATGCCAAGCAAAGGCTTTTCCGTGTGGATCCACACGCCGTCCGTTCCTGTAAGCTCCAGTTCATCTGCGTAAAAGGCCGGAAGGAAACCGTTTTTCCGGCCTACGCTGTGATAGGGAATCGGGTACAGAACCGGCTCCCGGCTGCCCAGGAGTTTCGCCTTCAGATCTGCTGTGATGATGCTCACAGGCTTTCCGAAGACCGGATCCCGAAGACTGTTGCCTGTGTCCAGAAGCGCCCGGACGGTGCAGGTATTTTCCCGGTACCGGATAGTGACGGAATATACGCATCGTTCCTGCTCTCGCTGCCGAAATATAAGCCCGGCAGTCAGCTTCAGCAGCTCGTAACTTACCAGCGTAAAGAACAGAAACGGATATACCGGAAAGGCAAAGGCACTTCGAAGCCATCCGAAGATGCCTCCAAGCAGAAAACCGTTCAGGTACAGCAGGAACAGAGCTTTCCAAAACAGGCCTCTCTGGTTTTTCGGGAGACTTACGCAGACCATTCCGGCCGCTGCTGCTCCATACAGGATTAGTTTTCCGGCCAGACTGTTCTGTCCTCCTGCCAGGTAGACAAGACAAACCGCCAGACCTCCGACTCCTGCTGCAAGAAGTCTCCTGAGTGCCGGAATCCGGATTTTCAGAATCCGCTCCGTCACTGTCAGCAGCAGATAATCCGTCAGTAGATTTTGCAGGAAAAACACGTCTATGTACAGCGTGTAGTACACGGCCCACCTTCTTTCTGTTCTTCATTATAGGGAAGGCAGGCTGCAAAATTTGTAAATATGTGGGGGATGGGGGATAGATTTATTGGACAGGATTCGACAGGATGAACGGACGAAGATAGAAAAATTCCTCATGTAAAATTCCTATCGTCTTTCAATAAGCAGAAGATAGAAATATCCCCTCTCACCTGGTTTAGCTTGTTTTCCACAGCTTTTGTTTGCGCTGGCAGCGCCTGAAGGAGCCACTGTTTGAGGCCCGTAGGGCCGAGTTTGGCGGTCAGGCGCGAATAAGCCGCGCGAACGAAAGCAGGAAAACAATGCGTTCCAGGTGAGAGGGGATATTTCTATCTTCGTACGTATTAAATTTTTCTAACGCTCATTGTAATCGTCTAAGAAGTTATACACTTCATCATCCTTGTGATATCCGATGACCGTCCGCAGGTTAATATTGTGGACGCTCTGGAAGATATTGGACTCGATGACGTCGCTGGTGGCGCGGAACTGCTTCATCAGTTCCTTCATCTCGTCGCGCTTGGAGCCCCGCTCGCCGCCGCAGGTGGCGCAGTTCTCGGTGAAACGGCAGGCGCACTGGATGAAATGGAGCTTGTGATAGTCGCGCCAGGCCTTGATGTCCTCTTCCTTGATCTTGTACATGGGGCGGATCAGCTCCATGCCCTCGAAATTCTTGCTGTGAAGCTTGGGCATCATGGTCTCGATCTTGCCGCTGTAGAGCATCCCCATCAGGATGGTCTCGACCACATCATCGAAATGATGTCCCAGAGCGATCTTATTACAGCCCAGGGCCTTGGCCTCGGCGTACAGGTTACCCCGGCGCATGCGGGCACAGAGGTAACAGGGATTGCGGTCCACACCGGCCACGATGTCGAAGATCTCGCTCTCGAAGACAGTAAGCGGAATGCCCAGTACCTTGGCGTTGTCCTGGATGATTTTCCAGTTATCCGCATTGTAGCCCGGGTTCATCACCAGGAATACCAGTTCGAAGGGATATTTGCCGTGGCGCTGCAGCTCCTGCATGAGCTTGGCCATCAGCATGGAATCCTTTCCGCCGGAGATGCAGACCGCAATCTTGTCTCCGGGCTGAATCAGATCGTAATCCGTGATAGCCTGGGTGAATTTGCGCCATATAGGTTTCCGGAATTTTTTAATAATGCTGCGCTCGATTTCCGCCGTTTTCTCTTTGCGGGCGTCTTCTTCCTTCACAAAACTGGCCAGCTGCATACGCAGATAGGCGCGGTAACCGCCCTCCACGTTCCAGGCGTCGTAGCCGTTCTGCTCCAGATAGTCCACATACTCCATGCTGCGCTCACCGGTATGGCAGAGCAGATACACCGGTTTGTCCTTAGGAATCTCTTCTTTACGCCCCGGTATCTCCTTCATGGGCATGCTGAGCGCTCCGTCGAAGGTTCCTCTCCGGTACTCATCCGCCGGACGCACATCCAGAACCGTGATGGTCTCTGGCTGAAGCTTCATCAGTTCTTCTATGGTAATGCTGTTCATCGTTCTCCTCCGTTTTGCTGTTTCCTTCATGGAAAAAGCCGTGGAAGCAATCGCCACGGCTTTTCTGATTCTCATACATCTTGGTTTATTTGTGTCTCTGCAGGAATTCCGGAACCTTCAGCTCGTCCACCTGGACTCTGCTCTCCGGGCGCTTCGGAATATTCAGTCCCGGCAGGGGCTTGAATACCGGCGGCTCGGCGGAAGTCTGTGTGCCGGTACTCTGGGTGGAAGACTCAAAGCCTGTCTTCGCAGCGGTCGGCATCTTTCCAAAGCTGCTGTTCTTCGGCAGAACCTTGGTGCTGCTGTTCTCATCCAGTCCGGTGGCAATGACGGTGATGGTAGCTTCATCGGTGTATGTATCGTCGTACATCGCACCAAAGATAATGTTGGCGTCATCACCTGCCAGCTCCTGTACATAGCTTGCGGCGTCGTTGGCATCCATCAGGGAGATATCTCCGGAAATATTGATAATAACATGGGAAGCACCCACGATGGTCGTCTCCAGAAGCGGGCTGGCCACAGCCTGCTTTACTGCGTCCAGGGCCTTGTCATCACCCTTACCGGAACCGATACCGATGTGTGCAATACCCTTGTCGGTCATAACAGTCTGTACATCCGCGAAGTCCAGATTAATCAGGGCCGGCAGGTTAATCAGGTCGGTAATTCCCTGTACCGCCTGCTGCAGAACCTCATCTGCCTTCTTCAGGGCATCCGGCATGGTCGTACGGCGATCCACGATCTCCAGCAGCTTGTCATTGGGGATCACAATCAGGGTATCCACGCTCTCTTTCAGCTTCTGAATACCTTCCAGCGCATTCTTCATACGTACTTTATTCTCAAAACGGAACGGCTTCGTAACCACGCCGACAGTCAGAATTCCCATATCCTTGGCCAGTCTGGCAATAACCGGCGCTCCGCCGGTACCGGTGCCGCCGCCCATTCCGCAGGTCACGAACACCATATCCGCGCCCTGAATAGCTTCCTTAATCTCCTCGATGCTTTCTTCGGCAGCCTTCTCGCCGATCTCCGGCTTGGCTCCGGCGCCCAGTCCCTTGGTCAGCTTCTCGCCGATCTGGATGGCCCGTTCTGCCTTGCAGAACTGCAGCGCCTGCTTGTCCGTATTGACTCCGATAAATTCTACTCCTGCAATCTGCTCATCTATCATGCGGTTCACCGCGTTATTGCCGGCGCCGCCGACTCCAATCACGATAATTCTGGCTGCGGATTCCGCATCGTTCATCATAATCTCAAGCAAAACCTTGCCCTCCTGTTTTCCCAGTCTATTTTTATAAATCTAAGCCCGTAGGCAGAGAACTTCCAATTTTTCTCATACTATACATGAT
>CAKROP010000034.1 GCA_934373375.1 uncultured Anaerosacchariphilus sp. | reverse complement strand
GCCAGCGCGTCGGCGCCCAGTGTCCGTCCCACAATGACAGAATCTGCCAGTGTGTAAAATAACTGGAACAGGTTGCCTCCGATTACCGGAAGCGCGAAGATAAGAAGCGCCCGGAACGGGCGCCCTTCGGTCAGATCTAACATAGATAGCAGGCTCTCCTTTTTGATGTCATAAGAATACGATTTTAAATCGTTCTTATAGTAACGCGGAGAGAAATAGAGGTCAAGAAAAATTTTGCCAGTTTATGTGTCGTTTTTTCAGGCGCAGATATACGTACTCCCGGAAAAGGGTGTACAAAACGGAGGTCAGTGGGATAAAGACAAGCATTCCCACAATTCCCATCAGATTTCCGCCAATTGTCACAGCCGCGAGCACCCAGATGGAGGGCAGTCCGACAGAGCCGCCGACCACATGAGGATAAATCAGATTTCCCTCCAGCTGTTGCAGAATCAGAAATACAAGAATAAACAAAACAGCCTGTTTGGGACTTACCATGAAAATGAGAAAGGCTGCTGTCGCACAGCCTATGAATGCGCCGAAAATGGGAATCAAAGCGGTAAACGCAATCAGGATTCCGATTAAAAGCGCATAGGGCATTTTTAAAATACTTAAGGTAAGGAGAAACATACTTCCGAGAATCACCGCTTCCAGGCACTGTCCGGTAAGAAAATTTGCAAAGGTCTGATAAGTCAGGGAACAGATTCGAAGGGAAGCCTCAGCCTTTTCTTTTGGGAGAAAGGCAAAAAATACTTTCCTTATCTGGATACGCAATTTTTCCTTCTGAAACAGAATATAACAGGCAAAAGAAAACGCGATAAAAAAAGTTGTGATACCGCTGACGATGGAGCCGACAGCCAGTATGGTTGTGTTCATCACATTTCCAGTTCCTTTTCCCAGAAGGCTCATTCCCCATTTGACGGCCTGTTCCGGATCAAACCGGATCTGGTTTACCAGCTGCATGATTTCCTGGTTATTGTGTGAAAATTCCAGGATCCAGGCCTGCATCTGAGGAATAAAGGCAGTGATGTTTGTGATTAAAGCTCCGATAGTCCTGGTAAGCTGGGGAATGACTCCAAACATCACGAAGACAAGGAGACCGACAATCCCGATAAGGGTGAGAAGCAGGCTTATGGGCCGCGCGAATTTTTCGGCGATCTTAGTTCCTTTTTTCTTTGCATTTCCGAAGAGCTTCTTTTCTAAGAAGCTCATGGGGACATTGATGACAAAGGCGATGGCGCCTCCCAGCGCAAAGGGAGACAGGATGTTCCAGATGGTTTTTATTACATCGATTACGATATCGAATTTCCACAGCGCAATGACAAGAAATGCGGTAAACACGATGAGTTCGCGAATTTTTTTCATAGATAAGTTATTTAGATCCATGGTTTTCTCCATTCTTTTTTGATTTCATGCGGATCCATTTCAGCGCCTGAATGAGCAGAAGACTGGTAACTGCATACAGGTACACCTGGCCAAGCTGTACCAGATTCAGGGATTCCACCTTAAACAGCAGATGAAGGCCGGGAAGGGTCAGTACGGCTGTGATAAGCACTGCACCCAGGGCAAAGGCTCCCAGCAGCCAGGGATTGTGAAAGAGACGTCCGGTAAAGAGAACCGGGTGATCGGATTTGCAGTTAAAGCCGTGGAACAGACGCGACAGGCAAAGGGTTCCAAATGCATACGTGCTTCCAAGCAGCGCGCCGTTCTGATGATATCCGGTCAGAAAGCCCACCATCGTCATGATACCGATGATCAGGCCCTCCAGGCCGATTTTGCTGAGAAAATCTTTTGTCAGAATCGACTCACCCGCAGCGCGCGGCTTTTCATTCATGACTTCGCTGCTATGGGGCTCTACGCCCAGGGCAATCGCCGGCAGGCTGTCTGTCAGAAGATTGATAAACAGCAGATGTACCGGTGCAAACGGAACCGGAAATCCTGCTATCGACGCGCAAAGAACCGTCAGGATTGCTCCGAAGTTTCCGGACAACAGAAACTGGATTGCGTACTTAATATTCCGATAGACGTTACGGCCATTTTCCACCGCCTTTACAATTGTTGCGAAGTTATCATCGGTAAGCACCATCGCTGCGGCATCCTTGGCAACCTCTGTTCCGGTGATTCCCATGGCAACGCCAATGTCTGCCTGCTTCAGCGCGGGGGCGTCATTGACGCCGTCTCCGGTCATTGCGACAATCATACCTCTTTCCTGCCATGCGCGGACAATACGGATCTTATGCTCTGGGGATACCCTTGCGTATACCGAAATATTCGGAACCAGCGCTTTTAGCTCCTCATCGCTTAAATGTTCAATATCCGCACCCTCACAGGCTTCCGATAAGTCCTGTAAAATGCCGATTCTTTTCGCGATTGCCGCCGCTGTTATCTTATGATCTCCAGTGATCATAACCGGCCGGATTCCGGCTCTGATACATTCGGCAACCGCTGCCTTCGATTCCTCTCTCGGCGGATCCATCATAGCGATCAGACCCAGGAAGATCAGATGATTTTCATCTTTGGCGGTTAAGAGATGTTTTTCCGTAAGTGGCCGGTAGGTAAAGGCAAGCACACGGAGTCCTTCCATGGAAAATTCCTGATTCTGATTCCGGATTTTTTCTTTGTCATCCTCTGTCATTTCCCGGACGCCCTCTTTGGTCCAGATCTGTTCCGTACGTTCAAGGAGACAGTCTACTGCGCCTTTTACAATCAGTCGGTCCTCACCGTCTATCTCATGGAGGGTTGACATCATTTTACGTTCACTGTCAAAGGGAAGCTCTCCGTTCCTGGGATAGGCGCTTCTTACTTCCGCGGCATGAATTCCGCAGCGGCTTCCCAGATTAATCAGGGCAGTCTCTGTGGGATCTCCGATTTCGATTCCATTTTCATTGGTCGAATCATTGCATAAAATACTGCAGTCCAGAAGATATCGCTGCGCCGGATCCGTTACATCAATGGCAGACGCGGGAATCCGTTTTTCATCTATATAATAATCCTCTACGGTCATCTTGTTCTGGGTAAGCGTTCCTGTTTTATCGGAACAGATAATGGAGACACTTCCAAGACCCTCCACCGCCTGAAGCTTGCGAATGATAGCGTGTTCCTTCGCCATTTTCTGCGTTCCAAAGGAAAGAACTATGGTGACGATGGAGCTTAAGGCCTCCGGGATTGCAGCCACCGCAAGGGCGACCGCAAACAGAAAGGCGTTGCCGGGCTGTTCACCCCGGAATACGCTGAGGGCAAATAAGATTCCACAGAAAAACAAAATTAAGATGGAAAGCTTTTTTCCAAAGACCTCCAGATTTACCTGGAGAGGCGTCTGCTTTTCAGAGGTGGATTTCAAAAGTCCGGCAATCTTCCCGACCTCGGTCTGCATTCCGATGGCGGTCACAACTGCCCTGCCGCGTCCATAGGTCACAAAGCTTCCGGAAAACAGCATATTAGTCCGATCGCCAAGGGGAACCTCTGCGGAAAGCGTATCCAGGCTTTTTTCTACAGCAAGGCTTTCTCCGGTGAGAGCGCTTTCGTCAATCTTCAGACTGGCGTTCTCGATTAATCTTCCGTCTGCCGGAATCATATCGCCTGCCTCAAGCAGGATGATATCCCCGATGACCAGCTCCCTTGCCGGAAGCTGAACGACTGTGCCGTCGCGCAATACCTTGGCTTCCGGGCCGGCAAGAGTCTTCAGGCTTTGCAGGGATTGTTCTGCCTTTATGGTCTGAACAGTTCCTAAAATTGCGTTCATTGTGATAACGATCAGGATAACGAGCGCGCTTTCCATGTCTCCGAGCACACCGGATATGATTGCCGACACAATCAGAATCAGCACCAGAAAATCCCGATACTGTTCCAAGAAAATCTGCGGGATGCTTTTCTTTTTTCCTTCCGCAAGTTCATTCCAGCCGCAGGCTTCTCTGGACTTTTTTACTTCTTCGCCGGTAAGTCCGGATTTTCTGCTGTTCACATATTTCAGAACCTCCTCCGGCGTTTGCTGATAAATTTGTTTCATATGATTTCCTCCTTTTTCCTAAGTATTGCCAACAGGAATTTTTGTATAAAAAAAGAGACCTTTATTGCATAATAAATATGCAATAAAAGTCTCACTGTTTTCTTGTGACACCGGATGCTTCCACCGTATTGACGACGCCACAAACGCAGATTCGCAAGCGTAAGTTACTCCCTTTTATTTAAGAAAACTATATACCATCGCTGTTGTTTCTGTCAAGAAGTATATTTCATTTGCCATTTATCCCCGCAGAATTCCCTTAATATCCCCAGGTCATGAGCTTCCATTTTCCGCCCTCGCTCCGGGCCAGCCACCAGGACCAGGTGTATTCTTCGTTCGCTTCCCATGCGCCGCCGCCATTTTCCGGTGAACGGAAGCTGCTGTCAAATGCGATGCATTGGGTAAAAGGCTCTTTGTCGTCTTTTTCCGTTCTCAAATCGTTCATCCATGCAAGGGTATCGGGATCACTGCAGGTTTCATCGGATATATAGGAGAGACTATGTAATTCACAGCCCTCAAAGGAACGGAACTGTTTTCGTATGACCTTGATGGCGGCGTCCATGTCTTCTTTGGAATAAAGGGAAGAGGTTCCATAATCGATTTCTACTTCTGAGGTATCGGCTTTTCCGCAGCTGACGAAAAGAAGCGTCAGCATAAGGCAAAGGATTGCGGTTATCATTTTTTTCATAGCAGCTGCCTCCTTGTCAGTTTGAATGCATAGCTGTTTCTATACCTTATTATAGAAGACATAACATTGAAACACAAGGAAAAGTATATAAATAGGAGAAGGGAATGGAAAATTAACAGTAATTGACAGGAATAATGGTGGAATTTACAATATGATAAAAACTTATGTAATCGACACGAACGTACTGATTCAGTCACCCTATGCATTGGAATGTTTTGAAGACAACAATCTGGTGCTTCCCCTGGTTGTGCTTGAAGAGCTGGACGGGTTGAAAAGAGCGGAGGGCGAAAAAGGAGCAAACGCCAGGGCTGCAGTACGGAAGCTGGAGAGTTACAGGCAAAAAGGTGATTTATTAAAGGGGGTTGTTCTTCCCGGAGGGGGATTTCTGTCTCAGATGTCTATCTGAGCGACGAAGACGGAAATCATCGCAGGCCGGAGCAGGAACAAAGATCATATTGCTGGGAGATCCGCAGCAGATTGAAAAGCCATTTCTGGATGAGAGAACTAACGGATTAAGCTATGCGGCAAAACACATGATGGGTAGTCCGTTTTGCTGGCAGATTACATTGTCGGCGGAGGAATGTGAGCGATCTGAGCTTGCAACGGACGCTATTCACAGACTATAATTTTAGCTGCTTCATCGAACCCAAGAAACAAAAAATCACAGGCAGCTCCTTTGCGTAATGCAGTAGGAATTGCCTGTGATTTCTTTTAGAGTAAGAAACAGAAATTTTAGCCTTTCATTTTATCCTGCAGCTTCGCCCATACGCGATCCGCGCGCATCATGCCAAAGTCCTGCACATCGATGACCATGACCGGAACGGAATCATTGACCATCTTTTTGATATCTTTTTCCGCGAACCGGACCTGGGGTCCCAGCAGGATGGCGTCGGTTCCATCCAGATTTTGTTCGATATCGGAGATAGGCATCGCTTCGATTGAAGCATCCACACCGGCCTTTTTGGCCTCTTCCTCCAGCTTTAGCTGCATGATTCCGGTACTCATACCGGCGTTGCATACTAATAAAATTCTCATGCGTTTTCGCCTCCTTCTTCAGCGTTCTCTTCTTCCACTTTCTGACGATCCCAAACCTTCAGGAACGGATAGTAGATCAGACCGTCCACAACCAGAAGAACCAGAGCGAGAACAACGGCTCTCCAGTCCATGGTAGCCAGGAACTGCGCGATGGGGGTCGGAATATTCCAGCCCGGATATACAAAGGTACGGTTTACCAGTCCGATATCCATGCACAGGTAAGCAGCGACACCGTTGATGGTCTGAGCACAGATAAATGGTATCAGAAACAGGGGGTTCAATACAATAGGAAGACCGAAAATAATCGGCTCATTGATATTAAACAGTGCCGGGATAACGGCCAGCTTTCCTACGGTTTTCATCTGCTTGGATTTGCTCTTAAGAAGCAGGAACGCAACAACCAGAGTCGCTCCGGAACCACCGGTAACCATAAAGTTCCACCACAGGGATTCGGTCCATACAGTCGGAAGGGCGGTGGCAGCGGTACCTGCAGCATAAGCAGCGGAGTTCGTAGCCAGGTTTGCGTACATCAGCGGCTCCAGCATGGAGGTAACTGCAGTATTGTGGATACCGAACCACCATACAATCTGTGACAAAATGGAACTGACAGCCAGACCAAAAACGTTGTCGATGGCCAGAACGAACGGATGGAACAAAGCCAGGATAGCTGCCGGGAAGGTAGTCTTGAAGCCACACTGGAAAATGATGCTCACTACAGAGCAGATAGCGGTTGTAAAGATAACCGGGAAAATGGATTCAAAGGAACGCTTCAGCGCAGGCGGAACCATTTCCGGCATCTGGATGGTACCGATTTTCTTCACAACAAAGAAGCGGTAGAGCTCTGTCACAAGAATGCCGATTACGATGGCAGCGAAAAGACCTTCGCCTCCCCACCAGTCATTGCTTAAGCCACCGTCTCCGGTTTTGGTAGTACACAGTACAAAGAACTGAAGCAGGGCAACGATAGGTGTGATAGCGGTATCCATTTTATAGCGGACAGCCAGATGATAAGAGATAGCCAATGTGATCCAGAGGCTTAAGCTGTACAGCGTCATGGAGCGCAGAACCAGAAGTGGTGCGCCAAAATTGTCGATGAAATTCTGCCAGCCATAGAAGAAGCCGTAGCCGAAGGCAGTCGGATCCATGGTGGTGTAATCTACCCAGGGGCGGGTCAGAAGAATGACGATACTTCCGACCAGCATGATGGGCATACAGGTCATAAATGCGGACTGAATAGCCTGCAAATATTTGTTACGTTGAATTTTGTTAGCAATCGGAAGAAGCTTTGCTTCAATCCAGCTCATCAGTTTATTTTCCATTGTGTTTCCCCCATTAGATGTTTTTGTACTTTTTGATCAATTCCTGATACCAGTAATAGCTCTTCTTCGGGATCCGTTTCAGCTCATGTTCGAAATCCACATAGACCAGACCGTAGCGTTTTTTGTAACCGTTGACCCAGCTGTACAGATCCATGGTGGACCATGCATAGTAACCATTTACATTACAGCCTTCCTCTTTGGCCTTCAGCATCCACTGGATGAACTCGTCCATGATTTCGATTCGCTCGTCATCATTTATCTGTCCGTCTATCAGCTCATCGTAGCAGCCGTGTCCGTTCTCGGTGACGTAGATGGGAAAGTCGCCGTATTTGTCTTTCAGCTCCATCAGCTCGTCGTACATACATTTCGGGTAAAGCTCACGGCCCCATTTGTTGCGGCGGACATTTTCATCGTACGCAGTCTCAAACCAGCCCTTGATAACGACGCCTTCCTTTACATTGGAACCGGCGCCTACATTATTAACGTTGACACAGGTTTCGCCGGAGGTATAGGGCTTTACATAGGAACGGCTGTAGATATTTACGCCCAGGAAATCCACAGTTCCTTTTTCAAAGTCTTCCCGATCCCCGTCCTTTACGAAATCCAGGGAAATGCCGCTGGCGCGAAGCTTCGGCATCAGGTCATCCGGGAAATAGCCTTTGATGACGGTATCCGTGATCCATTTGTTGTAGAAGAGGTCCGCATTGCGGTAGGCGATTTTATTCGCCTCGTCATTTCCTTCCGTCTCCACATTGCCGGTAGCGTGAACCAGACCGATTTTTCCGATGTAATTGCCCTTGCGGAATTCCTGTACGGCTTTGGCGCTGCCCAGCAGCAGATGGTAGCCGACCCTGCAGAAACGGCCGAAATCCTGTACATTAGGAGGGTAGTTACCGGCTGCGTAGGAGCAGTAGTCATAATACTTCGGTTCATTTAAGGTGGCCCAGAAGGGTACCCGATCACCGAAGGCGTCAAAGCATACCTTACAGTATTTTACAAATGCATCCACGGTCTCCCGGTTTTCCCAGCCGCCCTGCTCCGCGATGGGATTGGGCAGATCGTAGTGAAACAGGGTCACATTGGGAACCAGATGGTGGCGGAGGCAGGCATCAATTAGACGGTTATAGAAATCAATTCCGGCCTGATTGACCGCACCGGTTCCGTCGGGAATTACGCGGGCCCAGCTGATAGAGAAACGGTAGGTATTCTGCCCGCAATCCTCCATCATTTGCAGATCCTCTTCAAATCGATGGTAGTGATCACAGGACACATCGCCGGTCACATGATTGATGTTGCGCTCAGAGGTGTGGCAGAAGACGTCCCACTGAGAGGGGCCTTTTCCATCCTCGTTCCAGGCGCCTTCGCACTGGTAGGCGGCGGTGGCGCTTCCCCAGAGAAATGGTTCCTTGCTCATAGTTATTCACCTCTTTCCTTTTTCCAGAGTGCGAGAAAATGCTTTGCCATACGTTCCGAAAAGATGGCCATATTCAGATGATCCTGTGCGTGGACCATCAGAATACTGAAGGGAAGATCCTCTCCCCGTGCTTCCGCAGCCAGCAGATCGGTCTGCGCGTCATGTGCGTGGCGCAGCTCCGCTTTTCCGTCCTCCATATACTTTTCTGAATCTTCCGGATGACCTTCTTCCGTGGCCTCAATGGCCCGGTTGTAATAGTCGAAGGCACTTCCGGCATAAGCGATGATCTGCATGGCGCATTCCATCATTTTTTCTTTATCCATTTGCTTCTCCTTTCTTCCAGAGCTTCCTGCTGAATTCAGCATAGCGCAGAAGTACCCCGCAAGTCCAATCTGCTTTTGCGGGATACCCCGCAGGAAAAAAGTTGCAGAGGGAGGAAATTGGATTATAATATAATGTTATGGAAGGAGGCTGGAGCTGTGGAATATTCGAAGAGACAGAAAGCGATTATTTTATATCTGAGCAGCAGGCGAAAATTGTCTGCTGCAGAAACGCCGGGCAAACAGATAGCGGATCATCTGCAGATTTCTCTGCGTACTCTGCAAAATGAGATAGCGGCCATCAATCGGGGACCCAAGGGCGCGATTATCAACTCCAGCAATCGTGGCTATTTTCTGAATAAAGAGGCCATCAACAGCCTTCATCTGTCCCCGCAGCTGCAGGACGACGATGAGATGCAGATTTTAAAATGTCTGCTTCTGGAGCGGGGACCTTTCTGCCTGGAGGATATGGAAGAAAGATTTTTTCTCAGTACATCGGCATTTTTAAATAAAGTGAAGAAGTTGAACGGTGTGCTTTCCGAATACCAGCTGGGAATCCGGCGGGAAAAGAATCAGGTCAGTATCGAAGGAACCGAATATCAGATGCGACGTCTGATTCACGACCTGATTATGCGGGAAATCGGTCTGACCTACGACAGCCTGGAAATTGCTTCCAATTATTTTAAGAACATTAATACGGTGGAAGTGCAGGCGTTGATTTTGTCTGCCATTCACAAGCATGATTATTTTATAGAGAGTTGTTATACGACAAATCTGGTCATCAATATTCTGACAGCCTTTTCACGGATTGACAGTCACTATCAGGCGGAAGAAGTGACGGTACCGGATTACGAAAAACTGTCGGAGTATTGGATTGCGAAGGATATCTGCGCGGAGGCAACCACGCATTTTCAGATGCAGTTTGAGGAGCAGGATGTTCTGTATATCACCCTTTTGATTCTGGGGCAGATAAAGCCGCTTTCGGAGCGCTCCATTCTGGATGCCATGGAGAAAGAAGAGGCGGATAAAATTCTCGGGATCATCAATGCAACGTTCCAGAGCTACATGCTGAATATTGATTATAATTCATACCTGCCGAATTTTGTGCGGCATATTGAGGCATTGATTGTGCGGGCCAGAAACCAGCAGTTTGTCATCAATCTAATTTCCGAAAATATTCGGGAAACCAGTCCGTTTGTCTATGATGTGGCGGTGCATCTGGCGAAAACGCTGGAAGACAGCTTCCGGATTCGGGTGATTGATGAGGAAATCGGCCTTTTAAGCATTTATATCGGCTTTATCATTGAGCAGTCCAACACAGCAGAGGATCGGGTGAAGGTGCTGATTGTCTGCAACGATTATAAGGATATGGCACAGAAAATCCTGCATAGACTAAAGGAAACGCTGGCGGATTCCATTGAAATTCTGGATGTGGTGCTTCACGTGCCTGCCGCCTCCAAATGTGCCCAGGCCGAGCTGGTGATTCACACCTTTCCGATACCGGGCAATGTGCAGCAGGCCGTACTGATCAGTCCCTTCTTTACGGCAGAGGATCAGCGGAAAATTATAGAAGCCGTCACGAAAATTCAAAAAATCAAAACAGAAAAGCAAAATCAGGAAATTCTGAAAAGCTATTTTAGCGAACAGCTGTATTTTCGGAATGTGGGCTTGCACACCAAAGGAGAAGTCTTACGCTTCCTGGCAGAAAAAGTGGAGGAAAGCGGGCTGTGTGGTCCGGGCTTTACCCAGTCCGTGCTGAAACGGGAATCCATGTCGTCCACCTGTTTTATGAATTCGTTTGCGATTCCCCATGCGTTGGAATTGAACGCGGCTCGCACCTGTTTCGCAGTGTTGATCGATGAAAAAGGAATTACCTGGGACGACAGCTGTATTCACTGTGTTTTTCTGATTGCGGTGTGCAGGGAAGATCGAAAAGAATTTATGAAAATATACAGTGCGATTATTCAGCATCTGCTGCAGGAGCAGGCATTGCAGAAGCTGACACAGGCAGCTGATTTTAAAGAATTTATAGCGAGCATGAATCAAACATGAGGTAGAAAACGGTCTCCAGACTTCCTGCCAGAAATGAAGGAGATTGGTTTGAGATGAACACGTATTATGAAAAAATAAGGGCATTGCTTCTGGAAATGGCGGGCAGTCTTCTGGTGGCAGTGGGATTGGCGAATTTTGCAGCAGCTTTTGAGTTCCCTATGACCGGATTTTCCGGTATTGCGTTAATCGTATATCGGTTGTTCCATATTCCGCTGGGCTTTACAAATCTTGCGCTGAATATTCCGATTGCGCTCGTGTGTTACCGGCTTCTGGGAAAACAATTTTTCTTCCGTTCTCTGCGTTGCATGGTGGTTTCGTCATTGATGATGGATTACCTATGCCCGCTGCTCCCTATGTACATGGGAGACAGACTGCTGGCAGCGCTGTGCACGGGAATCTTAAGCGGCCTTGGTTATGCACTGATCTATATGCAGAATTCTTCGACCGGCGGCGCGGATTTCATCATTATGGCGGTAAAGGCAAGAAAGCCGCATGTGGCATTGGGAAATATCACTTTTTTATGTGCAGCTCTGGTCATTGGGGCCAACTGGCTGATTTTCCGGGATACAGACGGCGTTATCTATGGATTGATTATCAATTATCTGTCGGGTATTATGATCAATCGTACCATGTACGGAGCAAATTCCGGAAAAATCACAATGATTGTTACGGAGCACGGAAAAAAGATTGCCGATGCCATCGAAAATTGCTGTCACAGAGGTTCTACGATTCTGGACGCCTTTGGCGGCTATCAGCAGGAAAAAAAGCAAATGGTTTTCTGCGCCTGTAGCAACAAGCAGATGTATCAGCTGGAAAAGGTGATTAAAGCTGTGGATCCGGCTTCTTTTATGGTGGTATGGGAATCCAACGAGGTGCAGGGAGAAGGATTTCGGATTGTGTCGGTGGGACAGGAAGAAAATTAGCTAAAAAAGCGGCGGCCCGGGAAGGGAGCGCCGCTTTTTTTGCTCAGGACAGCATTTTTCTATTCTATTTCAGCTTATCCCGCAACCTGATACAATTTTCTGTTCTATAATCTCCGTCATAATAAAAATATCTCCATCATTTCAAAAGGGAATGACGGAGATATTTCGCTTTGCTTATTCTTGCAGCAGCCAATCAGCTATATCGTGAATTTCGATTCCTTCATAGCTATATTTTGGATGTCTGGTTCTGGCAATAATCATTTTCGGATAAGCATCTCGAATCTGTAGAAGGGGAGAGCATTCTCTCGCAAATGTTTCCTGCCCGGAAATGTTGTCGCTGACCTGAATATAAAACTTCTCACTGCCTCTCTGAGCAACAAAGTCGATTTCCTTTTGATAGAGCTTGCCGACATAGACATCATATCCACGGCGAAGAAGCTCGATGCAAACGATGTTTTCATATACTCTGCCATAATCCATATTTCTGCTTC
>CAKROP010000033.1 GCA_934373375.1 uncultured Anaerosacchariphilus sp. | reverse complement strand
CGCAAAAAGCGGCGTGTTCCATTCGCTCGTTATTTTTTCCGATCCGAAGTCGCGTTACGACGCGTGGGATATAGAACGGGATTATCTGACGAAACCCAAGAAAAAGCCGACGCTCGTAAAAACGTCGTTCGCAGTGATCGCCGACCGCGCGACGATAATATCATTTTACGTTCACGGCAAAACGTTCATCAAACAAGAAATATACGTTAAGGATACCAAAAATATATATTTCGACACCCAAACAGGGTGGAGCGAAACGCACAAAATGCTCAGAGCGGTGTTTGAAACGACGATATATTCGGATAAAGCGAACTTCGATATTCAGTTCGGTTCTATCGACAGGAGCACGAAAACGGAAACGAGCGAAGAGGTGAAGAATCCAGAAGTGGCAGAGAACGCGCAGAGCGGAAAGGATGCGCATGCGCCGGAGACATCCGGGAACGCACAGACCGGAAAGGAAGCGAATGCACCGGAGACATCCGGGAACGCGGAAAAAGCGGGAGCAGACGAAAACTCAACGTCAGAAAACGGCGCTGGGGGGGTGTTATCAGAGCTTCAGGAAGCGCCGTTGGAAGTGGAGTTCCCGACGGAGACCATAGAGCTGGAATCGGAGTTTTCGGAAGAGTGGGATAATGATGAGCTGTTTGAGGGCTACGCATGGAAGCAGCTGTATGGAGATGAGGGTATCGCCACCTACGGTACGGTTGCGAGAAGCCATCTGAGTGAAGAAGAAAAAGCGGCTTACGATATATTAAAAGAAAAGATAACAAACGTAGCGTGTTATGGAGGAAGCACAAGATTTAATTTTAGCTCCGGAAAACTTGTTATCGGTGGTTACACAACACAATCTGATAGTTCCACAGCAGTATCGAAAATCTGGAAGGCATTAAAGACGGACTGCCCCTATGAGTTATACTGGTTGGTTGATGGGGGCTCCCCAATGACAAGTGGTGGCGGTGGCTTTAAGGATGGAAAATATTATATTGAGCTGACCGAATTTACGCTAACTGTTGCAACGGATTACCAGTATAATAAGAACAACATTACTGTGGATGCGACAAAAGCACAGGCAGTGGCCGATGCAGTAAAGAATGCGAAAGCAATCGTTGAGCAGTGGGCAGGTGTAGAATCCGTCTATGAGCGTCTGAACGGCTACAAGAACGCAATTAAGGATTTGGCTTCCTATAATGCAAAGTTAAATGATTCAGACTATGTGCAACAGTTAATCAATGTCTTTGACGAAGATCCAAGCACAGCGACAGGCTACGAAGGCTATGCCAGAGCATTTCAGTATCTCTGTGATCTGGATGCAGGCGGGATTAAGTGTTATACGGTGAAAGGTACGATGCAGTATGCGAGACATACGGATTCGGGACCATTTACACATCAGAATATGACGTGGAACATTGTCAGACTGCGTAGGAAGAATTATCTGGTGGATGTGGTTACCTGTGATAGCAACGGCATTGCAGGCGCAATAGGTTATGAAGACGGCAAGGACAAGCTGTTTCTGGCTGGCGCTAAGAAAACGGATTCTGGAAACTATAGGAAGGAATTTAATAACCCCAACGACTATGTTTGGTATTCATATGATGGTGCTACCAAGAAAGCCTATACGGAAGCTGAACTGAATATCTCAAGTGAGGATTATGACGATAGTGCTCCTCTGCCGATTGAGAATGCCACGATAACCATTGCGGCTGGCACAGACATCCATGAGGACGAAACATTCACATACGACGCCCAGAACCATGACGTGGTAGTAACGCTTGGCGAAGACGAACTGGAGCCCGAATATGATTACACCCTGACGATCACAAAAGACGGAGCGGAATTCTCAGGCGCAATCCGGAATGCAGGAAAGTATGAGATAACAGTGACCGGAAGTGGTGGTTATACCGGAAGTGTCGAGAAAACTGTTACCATTGAAAAGAGACCAGTGACGCCCAGTATCAGAGAGAAAGCTGAGTATCTCACAAAGGCATATGACGGAACCAAGGGAGCTTATGCAAAACTTGACTATAGTGGGGAATGCCAGGAGCGGATGACATATTACATAAGCGCTGAATATGAAGATGCCAATGTGGGAACGGGTAAGAAGATTACAGTGAAAGTCCGTTTGGACGACGGAATTGCAAATAATTATTATTTAACAAAAAGTATATTAACAACAAGTAGCGGCGTAATCACCAAGGGCAATCCGACCCTGAGATTCCGATACGGTGGAGGCGCATATGCCACAACATATACCTACAGTGGGGAAGCCCTGAGAAATCCGGAAGAAAATGAACTGAGACTTGCTAATGATAACGGTATTAAGATTATCAATTACAAAGATTTACATTTTACATGGTTCAAGGGAACCGATGAAAACGGAACGAAACTGGCAGGAAACCCGGTGTATGCGGGAACCTATTATCTGAAGGTTTCTGTAGCTGAGACGGAGAATTATAACGCGGCGTCCGCGGGAAAAACGATCACAATTGAGCCGAAAAAGGTGGAGAATCCTGAGATTACAGTAACGCCGGATTCTTATGAGTACGACGGAGAAGAAAAGAAACCGACCGTAACAGTAAAAGATGGAGAAACGATCATTCCTTCAACGGAATATACAGTCTCTTATTCTGATAATAAAAATGTAGGAACTGCGACAGTAACCATTTCGAATAAAGAAGGCAGTAACTATGAGATAAGCGGAAACCGTAGTCAGACCTATACCATTACAAAAATTGATAGCGCTAAGCTTACAGTGGTAAAACCGAAGGTTTCAGGCGTGTACGGAACAAAAACAGGGGAGCTGGCGATTGAAGGCGGACAGGTAACGACTGCGGACGGAAAAGAGATATCAGGAAGCTGGGCTGTAACAGATACCGCGAGCCATGATATGGATAAGCTTTTACCCGTAGAGGGGACAGAGGCCTGCACCCTGACATTTACACCGGGGGATACGAATTATCCGAAGCTGACGGCAGAGGTGACTCCGGATATTACGGTGCGTGCGGTAAAGGTTCAGATTAATTCAGTCAGCAGAGCCTATAAGGCGGAAAATCCGACATTTACCTGGAAGGCAGTGACAGAAGAAGGCTTCCTTGCGCCTGTAGAAAATGACAATCTGGGTATCGACCTGACGACAAATGCAGATACAAATTCTCCGGTCGGACAGTATGATATTACCGGCACTGCATCCAATCAGAATTATAACGTTACCATCGCGGGCGGCAAAAAGGCACTGACGATTACGAAAGCGGCGGCACCCGAGCCAACAAGGGTTGAAAAAAGTTATACCTATGCATCTGTTCCGAAGTACCGTGTAAGTAGATACTTGAGCAAGGCAATAAATCTTCCGGCGGATTGTGGAGAGGTAACCTACACCTCAGGAGAAACGACGGGTGATATGAGTATACTGACGAGAACGGCAGTATATAACAGTACGCTTGAGTATGGTTTAAGAGATGATCTTACTGCAGACAAAATTGGGGCAACAGTGGTTGTGAAAGTATCCGTTCAGATGGAAAATTATGAAGACACATACTACGAGCTTACCATACAGATTGTGGATAAAAAGGACATAACCGGATCTGCCTCTGCGAAGAACAGTATCCGCTATGGTCAGACATTGAAAGATGTAGAACTGGCAGGTACTTTTACAGATGCGGAGAATACGAATATAACCCTGGCAGGCACATTTACCATATTAAACGGGGATAATATGCCTTCAGCCGGCACTGCTGAAGTACGGTGGACATTCACACCGACAGACAAGAAATACAAACCGGTGAACGGAACAACAGACATCACCGTGGAGAAAGCCACTCCGGAGCGTGCGGCAGCGCCGACGGCAGCAGAGCTTACCTATGGACAGACCCTGGCAGAAAGCACGCTGACGGGCGGAAAAGCAGTGAACTCGAATACGCAGGAGGAAGTGGCAGGCACCTGGAGCTGGGCGGATGACACAGTGAAACCGACGGTGGACAATCAGGGCTATCAGGTAGTATTTACACCGAATGATACAGCCAATTATAACCGTATCGAAGCGACGGTAGGGGTAACCGTGAAAAAGGCGGTTCCGACCATCAGCGAAGCGCCGACGGCGTCCGACCTGACCTATGGACAGACCCTGTCTGAAAGCACACTGACAGGCGGAGCAGCAGATACAGACGGAACCTTTACTTGGGTGAAAGCTGATACCAGACCGGAGGTCAAGGACAGCAATGTCACCGAATATGAAGTAGTATTTACACCGAAGGATCCGGTCAACTGGGAGAATGCGGCAGCACAGGCGAAGGTAAAGGTAAGCCCGAAGACCCTTACCTGGGACGGAAGCGCCCTGACAGTTCTGACCAAGCTGGCCGATGAAACGAAGGACGCCAGCCTTATCGGAGAACTGAAGGTCTCCGGTCTGCTGGACGGCGACGACGCAGGCCTGAGCTATGAGAGTCTGACTGCTGAGTTTGATACAGCGGAAGCGGGAACCGACAAGCAGGTAACCGTGACCATCGCAGGAGCGGCTTTGACGAATGCCAATTATGTGCTTCCGACGAAGACTGCCTTTACGCTGAAGGGCTCCATCGAAAAGACTGCGGCTCTGACGGGTCAGACAGGTCTCGGAAACGATTACCGTCTGGTTATGGGCGCAAAGGACGTAACCGAGGTAACGCCGGATCTGGCAAAGACAGAGAACCTGAACACACCGGAAAAGATTGTGGAATATCTGAAGAAGCTTCTGGTGGATTGTAAGATCGACGGAAAGAATCCGGCGAAGGAAAATACAGTTGTTTATGACGCAGTGCTGCTCTACAGCACAGACGGCGGTGAAACCTGGATCCGCGCGACGGCAGACAACTTCCCGGCAGAGGGCGTGAAGGTGATCCTGCCCTACCCGGAGGGCACCAACGCAGCCGATTACCGTTTCAGTGCGGTACACATGTTTGCAATGAACCGCGGCGCGTATAAGGCGGGCGATGTGGAGACTCCGGAGCTGACATTGACGAAGGATGGCATCACCATGACCCTGAAGAGCCTCTCCCCAATAGCCCTTTCCTGGGTAAAGGTGGAGAAAGCGCCCGAGACGAAGCCCGGAGATCATTCCGGCAGCAGCTCCGGCAGCGGAAATAAGAGCGGCGGAAGCAAGAGCAGCGGAAGCGCCGTCACAAGCGCAGCCACCGGCGACAGCAGCCAGCCCGTATTCTGGGGCGCAATGGCGTTGATTTGCCTGCTGGGCATCTCCATGCTGCTTACAGCAGTACGCAGAAAACGCGGGCAGCGGACAGAGTAATACGAGGATAAGGGATTGAAAACCCGGAACAGGGCGTCTGAAGCATTACTGCTTCAGACGCCCTGTTTCTTTCGGAAGCTCTATGCGCGGATACTGCCGCAGCAGCTTTTCCAGTTCGTAGATAGCCGGGGTCAGAAATTTATTTTTGTGATAAACCAGTTTAAAGGTCCGGTTCCATTCCCGATTCTCAGGAGAAAAAATGCGGAGACGCTGATGACGGATTTCATGGTACATCAGACGCAGAGACATGACAGACAGAACCTTGTTGTATAAAACAGCGTTCAGGATTGTGCGGGGGCAGTTGGCTTCCCAGGTAATACGGATGGAGAGCCCCTGCTCGGCCACGTATTGTTCAAAAAGCCGTCGTGTGCCGCTGCCCTGTTCACGCATGGCAAAAGCTTGTCCGTTTAAATCCGAAGAGTAAAGTGTCTCCATTTCATAAAAAGGATGATGAATTCCTGCTGTCAGAACAAGACAGTCGTCGATAAGGGGGAGCACAATCAGATCGGGAGACTGAATTTCACCCTCTACAATCGCGGCGTCCAGCTGGGCTCTCAAAAGCTTTTGTTCAATTTCGGCAGTATTGCTCACAAAGGAATATACTTCCAGACCCGGCAGCTTCCTTTCCAGCTCCAGAATTACAGAGGGAGTCAGACAGGTACCGACGGTGAGGGTGCTGCCAAGCTTCAGCGTAGCGGTCTGCCCCTGATTCATCATCAACTGATCCAGCTCTGAAAACCGGGAAATCAGCTCCGGAGCCTGGGACAGCAGAAGCTTTCCCTGTTCTGTCAGGTAAAGCTTTTTCCCGAGCCGTTCAAACAACAGACAATGGTAATGCTTTTCCAGTTCCCGGATGGCCTGGCTGACGGTGGGCTGGGTCAGATACAGATGCTCTGCAGCCGCACACATGGTGCCGTATTCGGCGACGGCGGTAAAAATCGAAAGATGACGAATGGTCATGTAAAATCCTCTTTTCTGTCGAATATATAGATAAAACCTATTGATTTGATAAAATAATATCATTTTTCAAATTGATAAGCAAGTGTTATAGTAAGAGTAACGAAAATGTATCAGAAAAGGGGAAGAAAAATGAAGGTCATTGTAGTGGGCGGTGTAGCAGCCGGAACCAAGGCTGCAGCCAAGCTGAAGCGGGAAGATCGAAATGCGGACATCCGGATCCTGACAAAGGGAAAGGATATTTCCTATGCGGGCTGCGGTCTTCCGTATTATGTGAGCGGCGTGATCCGGGAAAAAAAGGATTTGCTGGTGCATACGCCGGAATCCTATGAAAAAGTAACCGGAGTGCCGGTGAAAATCCGGACTGAAGTGACAAAAGTAGACCGAGAAGGGAAAACGGTGGAGGCTGTGAATCTGGATACGGGAGCAGTCGAAACCTATGCGTATGACAAGCTGGTGATTGCCACGGGCGCGCGTCCCTTCGAGCCGGATTGTCCGGGCACGCAGCTGAAAAATGTATTTTATATGAGAACGCCGGAGGACGCAGATATGCTTCGGCAGGCTGTGGAAGCCGGAGAGATCCGTCGGGCAGTGATCGTGGGCGGTGGATTTATCGGACTGGAAATCGCGGAAAATCTGGCGGCGAAGGATGTGAAGGTATCTGTCATTGATTTCGCGCCCCATATTCTGCCGGGCTTCCTGGATCCGGAGATTGCGGATTATGTGGAAAATAAGCTGGCGGACGCGGGCATCATGTGTTTTACCGGAACGGGCCTGGAAGAAATTCTCGGGGAGGAGAAGGTAGAAAAGGTAAAAACCTCCCGCCGTGCCATGAAGGCGGACGCCTGCATTCTGGCTATGGGAATCCGTCCCAATACAGAATTTTTGCAGGACGCCGGTCTGGAAATGTTCAAAGGCGCTCTGCTGACGAATCAGGCGCTGCAGACAAATGATCCGGATATCTACGCGGTCGGCGACTGCGCTATGGTAACAAACCGGATTACGGGAAAGCCCCAGTGGTCGCCCATGGGTTCCACAGCGAATATCGCGGGCCGCGCGGCGGCGCAGCACCTTGCCGGGAAAGCGGTGCAGTATCCGGGCGTGCTGGGAACCGGCGTGGCGAAGCTGGCCGGCTTCTGCATGGGAAGAACCGGATTGCAGGAGCAGGCGGCGCGGGAAGCGGGCTATGACGCGGAGAGTGTGATTTGTGTGGTGGACGATAAGGCACATTACTATCCGGGCGCAGCTTTATTTGTCATAAAGCTGATTGCAGATCGGAAAAGCCACAGGCTGCTTGGCATGCAGACTGTGGGAACGGGAGCGGTGGATAAGCTGACGGATATAGCGGTGACTGCGATTTCCATGAAAGCGACCCTGGAGGATCTGCAGTACATGGATTTTGCGTACGCGCCGCCCTTCTCCACTGCGATTCATCCGCTGCAGCATGCAGTGAATATTCTGCTGAATAAGCTGAACGGGGAGCTGGACAGCATGACAGCCGCAGAGTATGCGGAAGAAGGAGAAAATTATCGGATCGTGGATGCGGGCATTACACCGTCGCTGCACGGGTATCCCTATGTGGATCTGAACAGCCTGGACGGTCCGGCAGACGGGCTTGGCAGGAACGAAAAGCTGCTTCTGGTATGTTCCAAGGGAAAACGGGCTTATCTGGTGCAGAACCGTCTGAAGGCTTACGGATATACGGATACAAAGGTACTGGAGGGCGGCATGATCTTCCATACAGAATTAACAGAGGAAGAATAAAAGGAGGCACACAATGGCTACATTAACAATCAGCAAGGAAGATGAAAAGCGCGTAAAGGCAATGGGATTTCTGAGCAATAAGGGAACCGATAATTTCTCGGCAAGAATCATTACCGTCAATGGAAAGATAACGGCTGCGCAGCAGAGATGCATTGCGGATGCGGCGGAAAAATTCGGAAACGGAGTGATAACCTTTACCACCCGTCTGACGGTGGAGGTACAGGGCATCCCCTACGACAAAATCGAAGAATTCAAGGAATATATTGCCGGAGAAGGACTAACCACAGGCGGAACCGGTTCTGTGGTACGCCCGGTTGTAGCCTGTAAGGGAACCACCTGCCAGTATGGACTTTTGGATTCCTTCGCCATTTCCGAGGAAATCCATCACCGTTTTTATGAGGGGTATCATACGGTAAAGCTGCCGCACAAATTTAAGATTGCAGTAGGCGGCTGCCCCAACAATTGTGTAAAACCGGATTTAAATGATTTGGGAATCATCGGTCAGAGAATCCCCGAATTTGACGAGGATAGCTGCAACGGATGTAAGAAGTGCAGCGTAGAGGCAGCCTGTCCCATCGGCGCGGCAAAGGTGAAGGACGGCGTTCTGGAGATTAACAAGGAGATCTGTAACAACTGTGGCCGCTGTGTGGGTCAATGCCGTTTCGACGCCATCGAAGACGGTCAGTACGGATTTAAGATTTACATCGGAGGCCGCTGGGGCAAAAAAATCAATCACGGGAAGGCGCTGCATAAGGTGTTCACCAGTAAGGAAGAGGCCTTAAACGTGATTGAAAAGGCGATTCTCCTGTATCGGGAGCAGGGCATTACCGGCGAACGTTTCGCTGCGACCATCGAGCGTCTCGGCTTCGATAACGTGGAGCAGCAGCTTCTGTCTGATGAAATTCTGGAGAGAAAGCAGGAGATTCTGGATGCGCAGCTTCATCTGACAGGAGGAGCAACCTGTTAAAAGGGAAACCCTATAGGGTATATTTTGTTGACGAAAGCCCGTCTGTATGCTACACTGACTAAGGTATAACGCAGAGAGTATGCATGATGCATAAAGCAGGGGAATCAGGTGGAAGACCTGAGCGATCCGGTCACTGTAAGCAGCGTGTCTGCAAGCCAGGCTACCTGATCTTTGCGGGAAATGGACAGGCTTCCGTGGAAAGCGGTTCCGGATATAGTTGGCGGCGGATGGGATGAAATCCGCTGCTGATCATAAGGAGAGATCTGTCATAAAATACAGATCTCTCTTTGTTTTGCAAGCGCACGAGGAGAAAATTATGTTAAATCAGTTTTCAAGAACAGAACTTTTACTGGGAAAAGAAGCCATGGAGATTCTGGAGCATTCCAGGGTGGCAGTCTTCGGTATCGGCGGCGTGGGCGGCTATGTGGTGGAGGCCCTGGCGAGAAGCGGCGTGGGAGCCTTTGATCTCATCGACGACGATAAGGTGTGCCTGACGAACCTGAACCGCCAGATTATTGCCACCCGGAAGACCATAGGCAAGTATAAGGCCGAGGTCATGAAGGAGCGTATCCTGGAGATCAATCCGAAGGCGGAGGTCAATACACATCTCTGCTTCTTTCTGCCGGAAAATAAGGATGAATTTGATTTCAGCCGGTACACCTATGTGGTGGACGCTATCGACACGGTTACGGCGAAGATTTCTCTGGTGGAGGAATGTGAGAAGGCAGGCGTGCCCCTCATCAGCAGCATGGGAGCGGGCAATAAGCTGAATCCCTTCCTGTTCGAGGTGGCGGATATCTATAAGACCAGCGTATGTCCGCTGGCGAGAGTCATGCGGCGCGAATTGAAAAAACGCGGCATCAAAAAGCTGAAGGTGGTCTACTCCAAGGAGAAGGCGGTGCGTCCCATCGAGGACATGTCCATCAGCTGCAGAACCAACTGTATCTGCCCGCCGGGAGCCAAGCATAAATGCACCGAGCGCCGGGACATTCCGGGTTCGACCGCATTTGTACCGTCCGTAGCGGGACTGTTGATTGCAAGTGAAATCGTAAAGGACCTGACTGAGGACGCCATGAACCGCGCCCGGGCAGCATGGGAGCAGGAGGAGAGTAAATAAATGAAGGGTAAATTATACGGCATCGGCGCAGGTCCGGTAGTGGAGCTGAGTTACTTTACAACCGTTATTATCAAGAGAGAGAAGAGGTAGAAACATGGTATCATTTATCGGAGCAGGCCCGGGGGATCCGGAGCTTCTGACAATTAAGGGAAAGAAACTGATCGACAGCGCGGATATTATCATTTACGCAGGATCCCTGGTAAACCCCCAGGTGCTGGCGGATGCCAAGGAGGGCGCGCAGATCTATAACAGCGCCACCATGACGCTGGAAGAGGTTCTGGCTGTCATGAAGGATGGAGAGGACAAGGGCCTGAAGGTAGTCCGTGTACATACCGGCGACCCGGCTATCTTCGGCGCGCACCGGGAGCAGATGGACGCTCTCGATCGCATGGGCATCACCTATGAGGTCATTCCGGGTGTCAGCTCTTTCCTGGCTACCGCAGCGGCGTTGAAGAAGGAGTATACCCTGCCGGGCGTGAGTCAGACCGTGATCCTGACCCGTATGGAGGGCAGAACCCCCATGCCGGAGGGCGAGAAGCTGGCTGACCTGGCGAAGCATCACGCCACCATGATCATTTTCCTGAGCATCGGTATGATGGATGAGCTGTCCGCAACCCTTCGGAAAGAATATCGTCCGGATACACCTGTGGCAGTTGTATACAAGGCAAGCTGGCCGGAGCAGAAGATTGTAAGAGGAACCCTGTTGGACATTGCAGAGAAGGTAAAGGCGGCAGGCATCACCAAGACTGCGCTGACTGTAGTAGGAGATTTCCTGGGCGATGATTATGAGCTGTCCAGGCTCTATGATAAGACCTTTACCCATGAGTTCCGGAAGGGAGTCGACGCGTAATGAGCATCCGGCTTATCAGCATCAGCCATAAGACGGCGCCGCTGGAGGTCCGGGAGCTTTTCGCCTTTACCAAAGAGAAGCAGACGGAGCTTGAGAAAATCCTCATAGACGAGGGCGGCGCGGCAGAGAGCGTCATTATCGCTACCTGCAACCGGACAGAGATTTATACCTACTTTGACAAAAACCAGGATAAGAAGAAAAACGTATTTACCAGGCTGCAGGAGCTGATTCTCCGGGAATCCGGAGCGGCAGCCGTGAAAGAGGACGTATCCGATTATCTGCGCTTCTATCAGGACAGAAAGGCGGTCAATCACCTGTTTTCCGTGACAGCGGGCCTGGATTCCATGGTGGTGGGCGAGGATCAGATTCTCGGCCAGGTAAAGCATGCGTATGCGCTGGCACAGGAGGCGGGCAACAGCGGCAAATACCTGAACACCCTGTTCCGCTATGCCGTGACCTGTTCCAAGAAGATTAAGACGGATACGGATTTGTCGAAAACCTCGGTATCTACGGCGACCCTGGCGGTCAAGGCAGCGGAAGAAGCCTTTGGCGGAAGCCTGGCAGGTAAAAATGTCATGGTTATCGGCGGTACCGGCCAGATCGGCGGCATCGTGCTGAAGAACCTGTACAGCCTGAAGGGCTTAAATATCTACAGCACCATCCGCAATGTAACCATGAATCACGACGCCCATATCAAGAGCGAATCCAATACGCTGATTGATTATAAGGAGCGATACGATTATATCGACGCCATGGATGTGGTCATCAGTGCTACGGCCAGCCCCCATTATACGCTGACCGGCACGAAGGTGAAGGAGCGCATGACGACGGATAAACTCCGGGTCTTTGTGGATCTGGCGGTTCCGGTGGATATCGAGGAGACCATCGCCGAGTTTCCCCACACCTTCTTTTATAATATGGACGACTTTGAGGAGTTAGCAGAGGCTAACAATCGGGCTAAGAAAGAGGCAGTCTGTCAGGCGGGTGAGATTCTTACGGAGTTTGAAGAGGATTTCATGCGCTGGATGATTTTCCAGCAGGCGGTACCCCGGATGCAGGAGGTCAAGCACTGGATGGAAGAGGAAGCGGAGAAAAAGGGCTTCGGCAAGGCCATCGACAAGCTGTTTTACCGGATCCGGGAGAATGCGAGCCCGGAGGAGCTGGAGGCATTTGTGGAGAATCTGCGGGAGCCGGAGAAATAAGCAGATAACAGCGGGATTCCGGAAAAGGGGCCCGACAGAGTTTCAGATAGAAAATGGAGAATACAATGGGAAAATTATACGTGGTGGGCTTCGGCCCCGGCGGCTATGAGCATATGACCGCCAAATGTATCGACGTTATCAACAATGCGGATATTATCACCGGTTATACCACCTATGTGGAGATGCTAAAGGAGTTCTTCCCGGATAAGAATTATCTGGCGACTCCCATGATGCAGGAAGTGAAGCGCTGTCGGATGGCAGTGGAGGAAGCCATGAAGGATCAGACCGTGGCCATGGTCTGCTCCGGCGACAGCGGCATCTACGGCATGGCAGGCA
>CAKROP010000032.1 GCA_934373375.1 uncultured Anaerosacchariphilus sp. | reverse complement strand
ATCCTTGAGCGTGCCGGCCTTAAAACAGAACGTGTGGAGGATGGCATTCAATGTGTAAACAGGATAGAAAAGATGCCGGCAGGCACATATGATATGATTCTCATGGATATCCAGATGCCGAAAATGAACGGTTATAAAGCAACACAGATCATCAGGCACCTGCCAGATAAGGATAAAGCATGCATACCGATTATTGCAATGACAGCAAATGCGTTTGAAGAAGATAAGCGAGAGGCTGCAGCAGCCGGAATGAATGGTCATATCTCAAAGCCTGTTCAGGTTGATAAGCTGCTGCAGATGTTAGCGGAAATCATAAGGCAACAAGAAAAGTGCTAATTTCCTTTTCGTTTTGGCCAACGCCTATAACCTTCGATAACGATTAACACAGGCCAGGATTTCCAACGCCCGCGGGCGTGCCAGTGAAGCCCGTATATCAGGGCTGCCAAACAGAATTTCCAGCCCGTTGCTGTCGAGCTGCGCTTCGATGAGCTCTACCAGTTCCGACATGCTCCTGCGTCCGTCCATGACGGACAGCTCCAGATACTTCAGAATATAAGCCAGCGCCATGGTCTGCTCGCTGTCGCGGAGCTGTTCCAGGTAGCGGAGCTCCACAGTGTCGTAGTTCAGGGAGAGCTCGCTGGTCCCGGATGCTTTCAGCTTTATCCGGTCGTCCTTTTTGAGGGCGACGTTCGGGCGTGGACAACGCCGGGAGTGAACGTCAGGAAAAGCAGACTGTGTGGCGGAGAAGACCGGAAAATCTGCGGCGGCAGCTTTGGCTTTCTTAGTGATATCCACTGGTACGTATTCCTTCATCTGTATGATGTGGTCAGCCACATAGAAATACGAACCGGAGCTTCCGGCTACGATGATAGAGGAGACTCCCAGGTCTTCATAGAGACTGCGGACCCGTTCGATAAAGGGAACGATGGGCTCTTCTTCGGGAGAAACCACCTGCTGCATCAGCTTATCCCGGATCATGAAATTGGTGGCGGAGGTGTCCTCGTCGATAAGAAGCAGCTTACTGCCACCCTCAATACCTTCCATCAGATTGGCAGCCTGAGAGGTACTTCCGCTGGCGTCCTCGGTGGAAAAATCAGCGGTATTTTTCTGACCGGGCAGCTGCCGGATAAAAGGCGAAATGTCCACATGAGTCACGCTGCGTCCATCTTCAGAGCGCAGCTTCCAGGCGCTTTCATCGGTAATGACCAGTTCCCGGCCGTCTCCCTCAATGTGATTGTAGACACCGTTTTGCAGCGCCTGCAGCACCGTGGATTTGCCGTGATAGCCGCCGCCCACAAAGAGCGTAATACCCTTCGGGATCCCCATGCCACAGACTTCTCCGCGGTGTGGCAGCGTAAGCGTCACTTCCATGGAAGCCGGGGAACGGAATGAAACAGCATGCTCCATAGGCTTATCAGAAATGCCGCTCTGGCGGGGCAGAATGGAGCCATTGGCCAGAAAAGCGCAAAGTCCCAGTTCTGGAAGCATCGCGCGAATATACTGCTGATCCTCACAGAGTTCGATGGCGTTTTTCAGCCGGCCCTGATTGATTTTTCGAAAATAAAGACTGTTCAGCACGCAGCCCGGCAGAATATCAAAGAGCATCTTTTCCAGGCCCCGTGCGTCGATGGTCCGGCCATGCGCCGGAAAACCGGCCTCGAAGCGAAGCGTCACTTCCCCCTTAATTACCCGGCAGGCGGTACGCTCCAGTACTTCCTGGCCGCAGTGGGAGACTGCCAGAAGGCCACTCTTTCCGGAACCGCCCGCCTGTCTGCTGCCCCGGACAAGCTGTGTGCCGAAAAGCCGGGTCAGATGATCCTGCAGAGTGACGCGTTTTGGAAGCGTATCATAATACTCCGCCGGAAATGCGGCATTTTTTGCGGGAACAATTACAGACAGCCGTGAAGGAGCCGCAAAGGGATCTCCCTGCACATGGTCAACAGACAGGATATAATCTCCAAAATTGTACTGCCCCTTCAAATCTTTATAAGCCGGATAACTCCGATGGTCAATAGAGCGAAGCCTGCTCCGTAAATCTTCTGATGATTTCATAGAAAAACTCCTTTGAAAAAATATAGTACCTGAGGCCATTATACCATTTTCCACAAAACAGAAGAAAGAAAAATAAGAGAAATATAAGAAATTCGAAAGAGAATGTACAAGAAGAATGGAAATACCTTTGTTATACTGAACCTATACAACGAAAGAAGAGGGGACTACCATGACCAGACAGAGGAATAAAGCAGACTACAGGGATGAGCGGACAGCAGACCCGGAAGATGAATGGGATGGACGGAGAAGCAGAACGGATGTCCGACGCCGGAGTGGAAAGACAGGAAATACCGGAAATCGTCGTCGCAGGCGCCGCCGGGACCGACGTAAGGCCCGCATCCATTTTCTGGCGTCCATGCTCGGTACACTTTTGGGGGCGGTTTTGCTGGTGCTGGTGGCTTATACAGCGTTAAATCTGTTTTTTGGTTTTGGAAAAGTGAATATTCAGAAGCTGAAGGATCAGGGGTATCCGGAAAGCCTGATTTTGTTGGTGGAGCGCAACCCGGAGACGAAGGATTTTGTGCTGGATTATCCGAAATATAAAGGGCTGCAGGATATCGATCTGTCCAAAGAAGTGACGAAGGGTGAAATTCCCCATTTTCTGCAATGGGATAAGCGCTGGGGCTATGAGACATATGGAAGTGATTTCCTGGCGATAACCGGCTGTGGTCCCACTTGCCTGTCCATGGTAGTCTGCGGACTGACCGGGGAGACGCAGTGGAATCCCTATGAGGTGGCGAAAATGGCCGAGGATAAGGGTTACTATGTGGACGGGTCCGGTTCTTCCTGGGATCTGATGAGCAGCGGCGCGGAAAAACTGGGGCTTACCGTGTCAAATGTGATTTTCGATGAAGAGCATATCCGCTCCACGCTGGAGGCGGGGCAGCCGATTATCTGCATTATGGGCCCGGGAGATTTCACGGACGCGGGGCATTTCCTGGTGCTGACAGGGGTAGATAAGAACGGCGATATTATTTTGAGGGATCCGAACAGCGTGGAACGGACGAAACAACACTGGGATGTGCAGAAGCTGATGAATCAGATGAAAAACTTGTGGGCTTACAGTGTGTAGTGACCTGTTAAAAAGTACAAAAAACAGAAAGAAAAGATAGCCAGAAGATAGGAAATACGTTACAATAAGAAAAATAGGAAAATTTCACAACAATCCGTAATGAAAATGTGAAAAAGCTGAAAAGCTCAGGTGCATGGATAAAAGGAGGGTCTGCATGAAAAGAAAAATGAATGCTCTGATATGGAGTCTGTGCGCAGTGGTAGCCCTTGGCGGCTGCGCAGTTTCAAAAAAATCGGATACAGGCAATGCAGACACGGATACAGACACAGTTCTGAAGGGCGATGCAGGAGAGACGGCAGATCCGGCGGATACAGCGGAGGCATTTTCAGAGGCAGCTGCAGGTCCATCCAACACAGCAGATACCTCAGACGCCCGTGACCTGACCACTGCTGAGCTGCAGAAATTCACCGACTGGATCAATGAGGGCGATAACGGTGGCAACTATGGATTCCTGTTATCGGATTACCGGGATCCGAAGGACGCGGATCTGGGGGAAATCTTTTATTCCGGCGCAGGAATTGCGACAGATCCACTGACGGAGGCGGAGCAGCAGGAATACCTGAAGATATCCGGTCGGGAAGATATAGAGACGGACTGTGTCCGGCTTACGACAGAACAGATCAACCGTGTCCTGACCAAAAGGCTTGGCTGTACGTTGGACGAGATGAGCCAGGAATTGCCGTGGTTTTATCTGGAGAAGGCAAAGGTCTGGGTGACGGAGCATGGAGACACGAATTATGTAAACTTTACCTGCGTCAGCGGACGGGAGCTGTCAGCGGGCATCTACGAACTGGACTGCGTACCGGGGGATGAGAATTACCGGCCATATGTGCATTCCTGTCATCTGACCTTGCAGGCGGAGGGGGAGGACTACCGGATTCTTTCCAATGTGTTCGACGACAGCCTGACCTATTCCAGATCCATTTACCGGATTGATAACCAGAGCTTTAAGGTGGATCTGGGCGGAAGCTGGGGCGAGGTGATATTTACATCCTATGCGCCGGGACAGACCATGTACGGCAATGAGGATGTGAGCTTTTCCCTGGTAAAGGATAATGCGGAAATCTATGATTTTCCGGGAATTACGGAGAATGGATACCGGGATCCGCTGTTGTTTCAGGAGGTGCTGGCAGTCAGCTTTCAGGATTATGACGGGGACGGGCAGAAGGATGTGATTATCATCTGCAGCTATGATGATTTATACGGTGAACCGGGTAATCGGATCAGCAATGAGGTGCGTCTTTACCGGAATATGGGGTATAGTTTTCGGTTGGACAGTGACAGGATGGACTGGTTGAATGCGAATGGGTTTAACAATAATATAGATGAAGTGATGGCTCATGTGAATGATGATATGGGATAAGACGGACGAAATGCAGCAGCCGGAGCTGTATTTCTGCTTTTTCAAAACAAAAACATGCTGCAGGATATGAAATCCTACAGCATGTTCGTTTAATACTATAATATTTTTTAGAGTGCTACAGCGTACTCGTAATCCATCATAAAGTTGGTTACGCCATCCATAGCCAACTCTCTCGGGTCGAGCTCCAGTTCGCCGTCGCGGACCTTATTGTAGGATACCGGCATGTACTGATGAAGCATGTTCATCGGAATCTGGTACTTGCGCAGGTTCTCGAAAAGCTTATCCATAGCTTCCGTTACCTCCGGCTGTCCGATGTAGTAGCGCGCGCGGTCAGAGAAGCTGTACTTTCTTGCCAGTGCCAGCTGTTTGTCATCGCCGTGATAGTGCTTCTGCCAGTTGGCCGGATTCTTCAGCATAACCTCTTCCAGTGTCTCAATGAAATGAGCCTGCTCAGCTTCCGGAACCAGCTCCTTCTCCATGAAGCTTAAAGCAAACAGTGCCTCGCGCAGTCCATAGGTCAGAGCCGGGCCAACCTTCAGGATAGCGATACCGTCCTGGCACATATCGCGAAGAGTCTGGGGACTCTGATAGTCTGCGGAATGTCCCTCGAAGCAAACCTCCGGGTACTCTTTCAGGGCTGCGCACAGATCTACGGCAGCGTCATGATTATACAGGAATACCTGATCATCACCGAATTCTACGCCGGGCTGTACAACAACTGCGATAACATCGTTCATACCGTCCTCGATGCCTTCTTCCTTGAAGACACGGCGGTAAGTAGCTACGGTGTCACGGAATGCGTCCGGGCTGGTAACTGCCAGAGTATCCTCAGCCTCCTGAGCGCCGCCCGGGATCGGAACCTCGCTTCCGATAACGAATACGGGGCGCATAGCGTCCGGCTTCTCTGCCTTCAGTTCTTCATAGCCCTTCATAGCGGACTTGTAAAGGATAGCGCCGCGGCGGGCGATGGTTTCGGTGGAAAGAAGTCCTTCCGGATCGTCAGCAACCTTCATACTGGTGTCCAGATGGATCTTGGTGAAGCCTGCGCGGGCATACTCATATACCAGCTCAATAGACTTGTCCATGGCTTCTTTCTCCGGCAGGTTCTGCCAGGTCAGCGGTCCTAAGTGGTCGCCGGCCAGAATCATCTGGTTTTCCGGTACGCCGATTTTCTCAGCCATTTCAAGAACCATTTTATAGAAATCCTTCGGAACCATTCCGGTATATCCGCCGTACTGATTTACCTGATTGGCAGTTGCCTCGATGAGCACCGGACGGCCAAGCAGCTTTGCGCGGCGCAGTGCTGTCTCAAGAACCAGCGGGTTAGCGGTACAGTAGGAAGGGATGCCTGCCTTGATGCCGTTGCGGCGGTCTTCCATCATTTTCTGAAGTGGGTGTTTCATGTGGGTAATCCTCCTTAATATATGTATCTGTAAAAAAGCTCTATAAGACTGTATGCTATCCATACAGTCTTATTATAGTGATATCAGACGGAAAATGCAAACTTCATAGCTTACACAGATTATAACTGGGCTGCGCCCTTGCAATAGGTCTGTGCCACGCTGTAATCCTTCTCCAGAACTACGATGTCCGCGTCATATCCTACGCCGATAGCACCCTTATGATCATCAAGACCCAGGCAGCGCGCCGGGTTGATGGTGCATGCGTTCAGCGCATAATTAAACGGAATCATAGCTTCCTCAACCAGAATTCTGAGTCCCTGATTCAGACGCAGGGTGGAGCCTGCCAGTCCGCCGGTGGAGGTCAGGTGAGCGCTTCCGTCCTCATAAATGATAATCTCATTTCCACCGAAGATGTATTTGCTTCCGGCCGGAGAACCCTTCGCCATCAGAGCGTCGGAAACCATGATGCTGTAATCCGGTCCCTTGGACATGAAGTAATTATTCAGGGCTGCAGGCGTGGAATGGTTACCGTCGCAGATAATCTCGCCGTACATGGTGCGCAGGCGGTAAGCAGCGCCTACCAGCCCGTTGTCGCGGTGCTTGAACGGAGTCATGCCGTTGTATACATGGGTCATGGAACGGGCGCCGTGGGCGTAAGCCATCACAGCCTGCTCGTAGGTGGCTGCGGAATGTCCGATGCTGACTACGACGCCATTTTCAGTCAGATAACGGGTCAGGGCAAAGTCGTCGTCGGTCTCGGTAGCCATGGTGATGTATTTGATATGACCCTTTGCAGCTTCCTGATAATGCTTAAACTGCTCGATGGTCGGTTTTACGATGTACTGCTCCGGCTGAGCTCCCTTGTAAACCATATCCAGGTACGGTCCCTCAAAATGGATGCCGAGAATTTCAGCGCCCTCATAGCCGTCCTCCATAACTTTAGCTACGTTGGCAACGGCATTGGTCAGAACCTCTTCGCTCTGGGTGATAGTAGTTGCCAGGAATGAGGTAACACCCTCGGTTACGATGTTTTTCGTCCAGTTGCGCAGGCCCTCTTCATTGGCGTCGTTGGTATCGAAACCGAAAGCGCCGTGGCAGTGGATGTCCATGAAGCCGGGGACGATACGGAGATCGCCGTAATCCTTGTCTGCCGGCTTGCTTCCGTAAGGAAGAACTTCTGTAATCTTACCATTCTCGATCTCAAGTTCAGCCGCAATAAACTGATCTGCGATCCAAACCTTTTTACTCTGAATCAACATAATAAAAATTCCCTCCTGTTTTATTTCATAAGTTGCAATCTATCCTTATTATAGCACCCGATTTTAAAATGAATTTGCATTTTTTAAAAGAAAGATTATGAGTTTTAGTAGCTGTATTGTTTTTTGAAATCAGTGTGCTATATAATGGTGTCAGATAAGGGAACCCCACATGAGGTGTGCCCGAAACCACAAAAAGCAAAATAAGAATAAGGGAGGAAAATGTGATGACCATTTTCAATGTAACTGATGAAAAAATGAAAGAAACTTCTTCTACATTTACTCTGACTGAGATCCATCAGCAGCCGTCTACCTGGAGAAAGACCTGCGCCCAGATCAAGGCGTGCAAAGACGAGCTTCAGAAATTCATCGATCAGGTAGTAAAGCAGGATGATTTTGATATCGTTCTGACAGGAGCAGGTACCAGTGAGTTCGTAGGAAACTCTCTGTATCAGGCGCTGAATCAGAAATATAATTATAAGGTAAAGTCCTTTGGAACCACAGATCTTGTTCCGTCACCGGAGTGCTTCCTTTCCGCAACCAAGCCGACCATTCTGGTAAGCTTCGGACGTTCCGGAAATTCACCGGAGTCCCTGGGCGCTGTACAGAACGCTGAGGCAGTCTGCAAGAACCTGTATCACCTGTTCGTAACCTGCAACCATGAGGGAACTCTTTCCAAGCTGGCAGATGACAGACATAACTGCTTCGCTATCAACCTGACACCGGAGACCCATGACCAGTCCTTCGCTATGACCTCCAGCTTCTCCAATATGTACCTGGCTACTTACCTGGCATTCAATCTGGATCGCCTGGACGAGATTTGCGAGGCAGTTGAGAAGATTGCTGCAGCAGGAGAGGTATTCCTGGATAAGAACTGGACTGTCGCACAGACTATCGTAGACGAGTTTGATTTCAACCGTATCGTATATCTGGGAACCGCAAGCCTGAAGGGCGTATCTCAGGAGTCCGCTCTGAAGATGCTGGAGCTGACCGCAGGTAAGGTAGCTACCATGTTCGACACACCGCTTGGCTTCCGTCATGGTCCGAAGTCCATCATCGACGACCGTACACTGACCGTTGTATACTTAAGCGACAACGAGTATCAGAGACAGTACGAGATCGACCTGATCAAGGAAATGGGACCCCAGAGAAAGAAGAACCGCGTCGTAGCTGTTATGAATACTCCTTGCGAAGCAGTCAAAGGTCTGGTAGACTATACCGTAGAGATGAACATCGGTCAGTCTCTGGAGAACGTACTGCTCGGCTTCAATTACATTACCTTCGCTCAGACACTGGCAGTTCTGAAGTCTCTGTCTCTGGGCATCACACCGGACAACCCCTGCCCGACAGGTGAGGTAAACCGTGTAGTTAAGGGCGTAACCCTGTATCCGTACACAGTAAAATAATTTCGGAGGACAAAGATTATGGTAGGATTACTGATTACCGGCCACGGCCATTTTGCCACAGGACTGGGCTCCAGCCTGCGTCTGATTACCGGCAATACAGAGAATATCGAGTATGTGGATTTTGAGGCTGATCACTCCACAGAGACTCTGGCGCACAACCTGAATCAGGCTTTCGATAAGCTGAAAGACTGTGACGGCGTACTGGTGCTTTCCGACCTGGCAGGAGGCTCACCCTTCAAGACAGCGGTAGAGTGCAAGTTCGCAAGACCGGAGCAGAAGATTGAGGTTATCGCAGGCTCCAACCTGCCGATGCTGATTGAAGGTTCCATGTCTATGGGTATCTATGACAACCCCCTTGACATGGCAGAGGCTCTGATTCCCACCGGAAAGGATTACATCATCCGGTTTGAGCTGGCCGAGCATAACGACGACACAGAAGAGGATGGTATTTAAGTATGAGTATTAACTGGGAAGTAATTGGATGGACCTGCATTACACTGGCATTTATCATGGGCGTAATTGCTCTGGTGCTGGCTATCATTTCCGCAAGAAATGTAAAAAAGCGCCGCAGCGAGCTCACAGAGGTACACACGGAGCTGAAGATTGGAAGCCAGGTGATGTTTGGCGGCGGAATCTACGGCAAGGTCGTAGGAATCGAAGACGAGACAGTGAATGTCGAGGTGGCAAAGGGAACCGTCATTAAGATTTCCCGGTTTGCAATCCAGTCTCTGGAAAACTAAAAAGTATAAAAACAGGAGGCTTTCTTAAAATGAGAAAGCCTCCTGTTTTTTAACAATATTTAATTGGATTTGTAAATGGTTTTGGCATACTCACTGGGGGGCATGTTATACTTTTGAGTAAAGGCCCTGGAAAAATAGTGAATGGAATTGAAGCCCAGCATCAGAGCAATCTCGCTGATGGTATACTTATTCTCGCAGATCATCTGACGGCTCTTTTCCAGCTTCAACTCATTGATATACTTCTTGGGCGGCATGTCCATATTTTCCTTGAACAGGATCTGCAGGGAGGAACGGGACATGGAGAACTTCTGGCAAATCTCTGCAATAGTAGTTGGCTCATAGATAGTCTCATCAATGTAAGCCAGCACCTTTTCAAGAAGCTCGTCTTCGTAATGCTGTCGGGCGATGGTCATTGGCTTATCAGACTTCTGACCGATAAATTCCGACTGAAGCAGACGGATGACCGTTTCCTGAAGCAGGCAGAGCATCAGGCTGTTCATATAGGGAATCTCAGATGTGCTCTCAGCTACAAAGGTCTTGATCAGGGTATATATCTTCTTATCATAAGAGAATACCTTATTTAACAGGAGATCGTAATGGGTACTTTCCACATCATAGACGAGGGTTTCCATATCGAAAATAATGGTAACATAGGAGCAGGAATGACCTTCCGCAATATTCTGGTTATGGAACTGACCGGGTCCGTAGATCATCAGTTCCTTTTCGCGGATTGTGTAGTTCTTCCCATCTACCTCTGTCATAAGCTCTCCACGATCTACATAGGTCAGTTCAAAGTAGCCGTGGGTTTCCCCATTAAAGGTATAGCCTGAATTCCGGATATTGTAGTAATAGCCGAGAATCTCGCTGATACGCACGCGGGGAAGAATCCGACGGAACATATAGGAAGCGGGAAGTGTCTCCAGAGAGTAGCTATAGTCTGTGGTGGCAATCATTTTACAGGTGATATTGGAAGTGACGGCGATGAGATTCCAGTACAGTCCGGGTTTCAGCCGTACATTACGGTGGACGGCAAACTCTTCCAGTTTCGCAGTGTCAAGGGACTCGCCTACCACAAGGGCAGCCATGCCGCTTTGCAGCTCCAGGCAGACCTCGCAGTCGAAATGATAGACCTGATTGAGGCTGCGCTTGGCAATCAGATGTAAATCGCGGCTGATCATGCCGGGGTTTCCGGGAGAAACAGGTTTATCGTAGACAGAACCATAACGTTCAAATTCCAGGCTGGATGTCTTTAATTGCATAAATTACCTCCGTATATGGAATTCATTATAGCCTTTTTTTGTAAGAATGTCCAGAAAACAACGAAGCAATTCTAAAAAAAGAATAAACTTGATTAACAGAAACTAAAAACAACACGAAGTCAACTAAAAACTACAAATACAAAAAGAATCAAATAAGATATAATAAAGTCACCTTGAAGGGGATTTTCGGGGTACATCATAACAAGGAGGGAATGAAAATGCCCAATATCGTTTTAACACGTATTGACAACCGTCTGGTTCACGGACAGGTTGCAACACAGTGGTGTGGAACCATCGGTGCAAACCTAATCCTGGTAGCCAATGATGAAGTAGCTGGAAACAAGCTTCGTCAGGGACTGATGGATATGGCAGCTCCGGCATATGCTTCCATGCGTTACTGGACCATTGAAAAGACCATCTCTACTATCCACAAGGCGTCCGATAAGCAGCTGATTTTCATTGTATGTGAGAATCCGCAGGATGTTCTGAAGCTGGTAGAGGGTGGCGTGCCGATTAAGAAGGTAAACATCGGCAACATGCATATGGCAGACGGCAAGCGTCAGGTTGCAGGCTCTGTAGCCGTAGACGACGCAGATGTGGCTGCATTTGCAAAGCTTCGTGATCTGGGTGTGGAGCTCGAGATTCGTCGTGTTCCGACCGAGGCAGCGGAGAACATTGAGAAGCTGTTCAAATAAGTTGTGAATTCCTATGAGGGGGAATTTAAGACAGCTTTATACTATTGGAAAGGAGATTGTATAAATCATGAGTTTTAATGCAATTCAGATTTTACTGGTTGCTGTATGGTCCTTCATCGTGGCCATCGACCAGTTCGACTTATTGGAATCTCTGTACCAGCCTATCGTAACAGGAGCAGTCATCGGAGCAATCCTTGGTGACCTGCAGACAGGACTTATCGTAGGTGGTACTTATCAGTTAATGACTATCGGTAACATGCCGGTTGGTGGAGCTCAGCCGCCTAACGCCGTAATCGGTGGAATCATGGCTACTGTATTCGCTATTTCTTCTGGTCTTGACACCAGCGCAGCAGTTGGACTTGCTGTTCCGTTCGCTCTGATCGGTCAGTACATGGTAACTCTGCTGTTCACCGTTATGTCCCCGCTGATGTCTACTGCAGACAAGATGGCTGAGAAGGCTGATACAAAGGGTATCGTTCGTCTGAACTACCTGGCTATGGGCGCTCTTGGACTTCTGTTCGCTATCGTTTGTGTAGCTGGTCTGCTCGGCGGAAGCGCACTTGGCGAAACTCTGACAGCTATTTCTGAGAAATACGCTTGGATCATGACTGGTCTTAGCACCGCTGGTGGAATGATGCGTTTCGTTGGATTCGCTATCCTGCTTCGTATCATGCTTTCCAACGACCTGTGGGGAATTTACTTTGCAGGTTTCACACTTGCTACTATCATCGGCTACATTCCGGACCTGAGCGGTTCTGCTCTGCTTCTGGTAGCTTTTGTTGGTATCGCAATTGCACTGTACGACTTCCAGACTCGCGTTGCTATTAAGCAGAACGCTGGAAATGGTGGAAACGGAGGTGAAGAGGATGGCATCTAATGCTACAACTTACAAGGATTTAACACCGGCTCAGCCGCTTGATAAAAAGACTCTTAACAAAATGGTATGGCGTTCTCTGAATCTGCAGGGTTCTTTCAACTATGAGAGAATGCAGGCAGCAGGATGGCTTTACTGTATCCTTCCGGGACTGGAGAAAATCCACACCGATAAGGATGACCTTTCAACTTCTATGCAGCACAACCTGGAGTTCTTCAATACTCATCCGTTCCTGGTAACATTCGTAATGGGTATTGTACTTTCTCTGGAGCAGCAGAAGGCAGATATCAACACAATCCGTGCGGTGCGTGTTGCAGCTATGGGACCCCTGGGTGGTATCGGTGACGCTCTGTTCTGGTTCACTCTGGTTCCGATTACAGCAGGTATTACAGCGAACATGGCTATCAACGGTTCTATCGCCGGCCCGATCCTGTTCCTGTTAATCTTCAACATTGTTCAGATGGCACTGCGTTTCTTCCTGATGAACTGGTCTTACGAGCTCGGTTCCAAGGCTATCGAGATTCTGACCGCCAACGCAAAAGAGTTCACTCGTGCAGCTTCTATGCTGGGTGTATTCGTAGTTGGTGCTCTGACATCTAACTATGGTGGAACAACCATCGCTCTGACCATCGAGAACGGCGAAAGCCCGATCGTTATCCAGAGCATTCTGGATGGCATCCTGCCGAAGCTGATTCCGCTTGGCATTACTCTTGGCCTGTACTTCCTGATTAAGAAGAAGGGCTGGACTCCGGTTGCTTGTATCGGACTTCTGCTGGTAGTAGGTCTGCTGGGAGCACTGGTAGGAATCTTCTAAGGTATTTGAGAATTACATAGTGGCTTATGCTTCTCTCAGGAG
>CAKROP010000031.1 GCA_934373375.1 uncultured Anaerosacchariphilus sp. | reverse complement strand
GGCCGAAATGGTCTCCTATTACACCCAACTCGTTCATTACAAATTCCATCGGTCTCTCCCCAATTATATCACGCTATTAACATCATATTACCATAGCACTTTTTTCCATTTTTCGCAACTATTTGGCCTAAAATATATAGTGTGAGAGCCTTTTCGTCAGCGCTGTGAAGCAAAAAGAAGCTGCAGGAAGATTTTTACACTTCCCACAGCTTCTTTCTCTTTTTTATAAATTATTTGATAATCTTACAGGTTGGTCTCGAAGAAGGTCTTGATAGCCTCGAATGCTGCATCCTCATCCTCACCGTCAACAGTAACGGTAACCTCTACGCCCTGCTTAACGCCCATGGACATAACTGCCATGATTCTCTTAGCGTCTGCCTTCTTAGCGCCGCTGTCCAGAGTAATAGCGCTTTTGAACTTTGCTGCTTCCTTTACCAGAAGTCCTGCGGGTCTTGCGTGAAGTCCCAGCTCATCCTGTACTACATACTTAAACTCTTTCATGTTAGATTCTCCTTTTATTTGATAAAATTTATAGCTGTAAGCCGGACTGCCTCCGGCCGACTATCATTATAAAGTACCCGAAGCTTATTCTGCCTCGCGAATCTTCTTACGCAGCTCCAGAGTAAATACCGGAGATACGGACAGCTCGTCGATACCCATCTGGATAAAGCGGCGTGTCAGCTCCATGTCTGCTCCCAGCTCTCCGCAGATACCGCACCATGCGCCGTGTGCATGCGCGCACTCGATGGTTCTCTGAATCATACGAAGTACTGCCTCGTGATGCGGATCATAGATATCGTCCAGAGACTGATTCTGACGGTCGATAGCCAGTGTATACTGGGTCAGGTCATTGGTTCCGATGCTGAAGAAGTCTACTTCCGGAGCCAGCATATCCGCGATCATAACGGCTGCCGGTGTCTCCACCATGATACCAAGCTCCACATCACCGAAGGGGATGTCAGCCTGACGCAGCTCGTCCTTTACTTCCTCTACGATCTCTTTGATCTTCTTAACCTCCGCCACAGAGATGATCATCGGGAACATGATGGAAGCGGTACCATATGCACTTGCACGGTAAATAGCGCGCAGCTGTGTCTTAAATACTTCCGGTCTGTGCAGGCAGATACGGATAGCACGGAAGCCCATAGCCGGGTTCTCTTCCTTCGGAATCTGGAAGTAGTCAGCCTGCTTGTCTGCTCCGATGTCCAGAGTACGGATGATGACCTTCTTGCCATTCATCTTGGAGATAACGTTCTTATATACCTGGAACTGCTCCTCCTCGGTCGGGTAGGTATCGCGGCCCAGATACAGGAACTCACTGCGGAACAGGCCGATACCTTCGGAGTCATTTGCCAGCACAGCATCCACATCCTCTTCACTTCCGATATTGGAATACAGATGGATATGCTTGCCGCTCTTGGTTACAGTCGGCAGTCCCTTCAGGCTCTGAAGCAGAAGCTTTCTTTCTTCCTCGCGCTTCTTCTTCTCTGTCATCACAGCTGTGGTCACTTCATCCGGCTCAATGTAAATCTTGCCTGTGAAACCATCTACGATACCGTCTTTACCGGTCAGCTCCGGATCCAGATCGATATCAGCGGTAACGATACACGGAATATTCATCATACGCGCCAGAATCGCGGTATGAGAGTTGGCGGATCCCTTCTGGGTAACCAGCGCCAGGATCTTGTCCTTCTCAAACTGTACGGTCTCGCTGGGTGCCAGATCCTCTGCCATGATGATCACCGGCTCCGGCATTGCCTCTGCGCTTACCTGTGTACCGCTTAAGATGGCAATCAGACGGCTGGAAATGTCGTTGACGTCCGCAGCACGTCCGCGCATATAGTCGTCGTCCATGCTCAGGAACAGTGCCGCGCACTGCTCGCCTGTTACAAATACAGCGTACTCTGCGTTGACCTTGTCATTCTCGATCATGCCTGTGATGCCTTCAACGAAGTCCAGATCCTCCAGAAGCATCTGATGAGCCTCGAAGATCTCAGCCTCTGCCTCTCCCACATCCTTCATTGTCTTTTCCTTCAGCATCTCAAGCTGCTCTTTTGCCTTTGCTTTTGCAGCCATGTAGCGGGCTACCTCTGCAGCCGGATCCTCAATGGTGCTCTTCTCCACTACCTGCTTTGCTTTCTTATAAATGAAAAGCTTTCCAATCGCAACACCGGAAAATACGCTCTTACCCTGACGAGTTTCCATGAAACAATTCCTCCCTGAATTCAATTTTTTCAAATGCAAATTTGCCATACAGTCGAAAAAGAAGCCAAGCTCCACGGAAATAACGGGTGTCCTCCTTCCCCTCATTTTCGCGAAACCCGGTCTTCTTTTAAATCACTTTCTGTATGCAATATGTACTTTTTCTACATTCCAATATAACAGCTTGTAAATAAAAAGTCAATGCCGTTTATGACCATTTCAGGTTCTAATTGTTCATCAGAATTTCTAATTTTTTCCTTTCAATACCCCGGCCCGGAGCAGCCTTCCCCGGACTGCGCTTCCCAGCAGTACCGCAATGACCATTTTCACCAGATCGCCCGGAATAAACGGGATAACGCCTGCCCACAGAGCCGCCTGAAAATCCATGCCTGCGGAGTATGCCAGCCAGGCCGTGCCCAGCGCATACAGTACGATGGTTCCGAGAATCATGCCCAATGCCGCAAACGCGATATTTTTCCATTTATTTTCTGCGAAACGGCCCACAAAAGTTCCCGCAATCAGCGCCAGGAACAGGTAGCCTATCAGGTAACCGCCGGTCGGTCCGAACAGCTTGGCCGCACCTGCGCTTCCGCCTGCAAATACCGGAAGACCCACAAGTCCAAGAAGCAGATAAATCAGACAGCTTAAAGTGCCCAGCTTCATGCCCAGCACTGTGACTGCCAGATATACAGCCATGCTGCCCAGGGAAATCGGTACCGGACTTACGGGGATAGCAATGGAAATGGGGCCCAGCACACAGATTACCGCAGCCATCACAGCTGTGAGCGTCAGTTGATAGGTTGTAAGCTTTTTCGTTCCGTTTTTTGATTCAGTATACATCATTTTTTCTCCTTTTTATGTTCATCTTTTGCAGTATACCGAATTCATTTTCAATTGTCAACCATTTCATTTTATAAGTTGACATTTTAATTCAGAAAGGAATTCCGGATTTTCCGCTTCCTTTTTATCAGCCAGTTCTTCCAGGATTTTCATTTCCTGCTCCAGCTCCCTGATCCAGCACGCTCTGATTTTCTCATATTCCGGATCTCTGAGCAGTCCCTTCTTTTTTTTGATTCGTCTCCGCATATTACCACCTTTCGTCTTTGTTCCGTGACATTATTTTTTTCACTATTATAGCATGTCCGCTACGTCTTATCTATCTTTTTCATCTGTTTTTCTCACCATCCTTCTCTGCTATTTATAAGAACGTATAGTGCCTTTATTTCCATACAAAAATGAAAGATTTTTTTGCATTTTCATTTTTCTCTTTCTGTGGTACACTTACAGCAGATATTTTTTTGTATTTCAGAGGTTTTTATGAACAGACACGCTTTTTTGATTATGGCGCATAATCACTTTGATTTTTTGAAAATATTGCTGAAACGGCTGGACGATCCCCTCAATGACATCTATCTGCATGTGGATCGAAAGGCAGATGATTTTTCCGCCCGGGAGTTTGATTCCCTTCTTTCGTATTCGCAGCTGTATTTTACAGAACGGATGGACGTCCACTGGGGCGGCTACAGCCAGACAGCCTGCGAACTGATGCTTCTTCGGGCAGCTGCGCCGGAGCATTATACTTATTATCATCTGCTCTCCGGATCGGATCTGCCCCTGAAATCTCCGGAGCAGATTCATACGTTTTTTGAAACCTATGCCGGGAAAGAATTTATCGCCTTTGATCCGGACTTCCCGGCTCCGAAACATGTAGTGGAACGGATCTCTCTGTGGCATTTTTTCCGGGAAAGCAGTTTTCCGCTGGCAGAACCGGCTGATCATGTGCTCACTCTGATCCAGCGGCTGTTCCGGGTCAACCGATTAAAAAACTGTGATTTTCAAATCCGGAAAGGCCCCAATTGGTTTAGCATCTCTGACAATTTTGTCCGGTATGTGCTGGAGCATGAGGACTGGATTCGAACGCATTTCTCTCATTCTGTCTGCGCGGATGAACTGTTCTTACAGACCCTGTCTTTTAACTCGCCTTTCCGGGTCCATCTCTACGACGAAAGCGGGCAGACCGGCTCGATGGCGAATCTGCGGTATGTGGACTGGGAGCGTGGGACGGAGAACAGCCCTTATACGTTCCAGGAGGCCGATCGGGAAATGCTGCTGGGGCTGCCGCATTTGTTTGCGCGGGATATCCTCGGAAATAGGCCCTTTTCAAACTCGCAGCCTGGCAATTAAAAAACAGAGTGTTCCGGCTGACTGCCGGAACGCCCTGTTTTATGCCCCTATACTCATTTTCACTTCAAATGTCGTCCCGCCGTGCTTCCTGGCTGACCGGATTAATACCTTTGTCTCTTCATTTTCTTTACGAAGCTCCCGGAGGTTCTCCATTCCGTCTATCCCGGGCAGGTTCAGATCCGGCGCAATCAGATCACATAATTTCTTCTCATCTTCAACAATTAATAATCTCAATTTATTTTTCTCCATTTTCTTAACAGGGAATTTACATCCCTTATTATATAATGCAATCATGGAGCGGTCAATAAGCCGGCTTTGGGCAATATCATCGAAAGGAGCAGTTACTATCCGCAGTAACAAGTGGTATTTGAATGAAATCAGACAAGAACTTCCTGGTCCGCTTCCGCGGATGGATTCAGGCAGCTGCAGCGCTGCTGACCAATCTTCATATTCCGAATCTGTTTAAAGGGAAGCTTTATCAGGGAAGGGTAAAAACCGTATGTGTTCCCGGGCTGAACTGTTACTCTTGTCCGGCTGCCACAGGCGCCTGTCCGATTGGAGCCTTCCAGGCTGTAGTCGGTTCCTCAAAATTCAAGTTCACCTACTATATCACCGGCTTCTTTATCCTGCTGGGGGTTCTGTTCGGACGATTTATCTGCGGCTTTCTCTGTCCGTTTGGATGGTTTCAGGATCTGCTGCATAAGCTTCCGGGCAAGAAGCTGTCTACTGCAAGGCTAAAGCCCCTGCGGTATCTGAAATACGTGATCCTGGTCGTCTTTGTTATCCTGCTTCCGGCACTGGTAACGAACTCACTGGATATGGGCGACCCATTCTTCTGCAAATACCTATGCCCGCAGGGCGTACTGGAAGGCGCAATTCCGCTGTCCCTTGCCAACTCCGGAATCCGTGCGGCGCTCGGGCACTTATTTACATTTAAGTTTGCAATCCTCGTACTTGTTATCCTCTTAAGCATTCTGTTTTACCGTCCATTCTGTAAGTGGATCTGCCCCCTTGGCGCTGTCTACTCGCTGTTTAACAGCGTATCCCTTCTTAAGCTTCGGGTAGATTCTGAAAAATGTGTCGGCTGTCAGAAATGTAGTCACGCCTGCAAAATGGATGTCCGCGTAACAGACACACCAAATCACCCGGAATGTATCCGATGCGGAGCATGTATGAAAGCCTGTCCGACAAATGCGATCTGCTACCATTACGGATTTTCAGGCAAAAAACAGGCTGACCATAAATAAGCTAAAATGAATCAAATCATATTCAAAAGGAGAATAAAAATCATGAAAAACAAATCAGGTAGAAGAAACTCAATGAAACTAAAAAAGGCAATTGCGGCATTTCTCGCCATTTCCCTGCTTTTTGCATTCACGGGCTGTGGAAATTCCTCTGATTCCGCGACAACGGAAAACACGAATCAGGAGGCTGCTTCCGCCGCAGATGCAGGCGGCACGGCTGCGCCCGACGAAAAGCTGGACGACCTGTACCAGCAGGAAAACCAGATTTTTGCAGATCACAAAAATGTATGGGACAAGGTCTTTGGCTTTATGAGCAAGAACCCTGACGATGCTGCCTCGAATGAAAACTATGCGGACTTTCTTGCAAATACAATAGAATCAAACAAGGATTCTTTCTCTGAAGAAGAATATGACACTCTGAGTAAAGACATCGAAACGATCCGCGGCATTGAAGAAGAAATTGCAAGGCTTGAAAAAGAAATTGCAGCATCTGATTCCTCCGGCAGCACTTCCTCCAGCTCAGCTGACTCTACAGGTGTGTTCCACGGTTTCAAAGGAAAAGACCTGGATGGGAACGATGTAGATGACAGCCTTTTCGCCCAAAATAAAGTTACGGTTGTAAACTTCTGGTTCAGCGGCTGCAAGCCCTGTGTTGAGGAGCTTTCCAAGCTGAATGAGTTAAATGATAAACTAAAGGAAATGGGCGGCGAAGTGGTTGGTATCAATACGGATACATTAGACGACAATCAGGACGGAATCAAAGAAGCGAAGGAAATCCTGAAGGCCCAGGGAGCTTCCTACAAAAACCTGACCTTCGATTCCGATTCCGCCGTTGGAAAATACGCAGGGGATATCATGGCATTTCCGACAACCGTTCTCGTAGATAAAGACGGAAATATCGTTGGCGAGCCTTTCATGGGCGGAATTGATGATCCGTCAAACTACGAACAGCTGATGAAACAAATTCAGTCTGTGCTGGATCAGAAATAAAGCTACCTGCCGGAGTGCATAGGATCCTCTCTATGATGCTTCTCTTTTTCTTCATACATACGCTGGTCGGCAATAGCCCGGACTTCTTCCGCTTCACTGCTGTCTTCCGGAAATGCTGCGCATCCGCAGCTGACTCCAACCCGAAGCGTTTTTCCGGCCAGCTTTATCGGCTCCGTCAGTGCAATTTGAATGCGTTCCGCCATATGGCAGCAAAATGTTTTGTCATAGGCGGAGCAGATAATCAGGGAGAACTCGTCTCCGCCTATACGGAACGCATAATCGTTACTGCGGATACATTCCTGCAGACGTCTGGCAATTTCCTGAAGCACCTGATCTCCGGTGCTGTGGCCATAGGTATCATTGATCGGTTTGAATCGATCCAGATCGATATAAAAGAGAACAAACGGAAGTTTCTTTTTTTCCTTGTTCTGCAGAATATTGGTAAAATACCGTTCGTTGAACAGCCCAGTCAATCCATCTGTATTTGCCATATTCTCCAGTTCGATTTTTTGCCCAATATCCATAGATACCAGCATAACCTTAGTCAGTCTGTTATCCTTCGCCCATTCAATCGGAATCACATTCATAACATTGTAAATATTTTCATTTCGGATGCAATACTCAAATTTTAAAATATCGCTTTCCTTTCGAAGCACCTTTCTCAGATAATCCGGTGCAATCATGCGGCAAACTTTTGCGTTCTCTGTATTGGTCAATACAATATATCGTCGGGAAATGTAATCAACCAGACTCCAATATGCCCCTGTTTCAGGATAAAGAGGCTCATCCAGGATTAACTCATAATATTCATATCTGTCATTTTCCAGGTCAACAACCGCATACCGGTCAACAATCCGGGAAATACCTTCAAGGAACTGCGTAGCTCGTTCTTTCTCTTTCTCCAAAAGGAGCCGCTCCTTCTCTTCATTCAGCAGCTTCGCACGATTTTCTGATATGAGTGCCAGCACCACGAGCAGCATAATAATAGCTGCCGAAGTTCCAAGAATCCCCAGAGTAACCTTCTGCAGGTTTCGGTCGCTATAGTCTACCGCATCAGAACGCACAATTCCAAGCAGTGTCCAGTCTTCAATCCCAACCGGCTCAGAGACCATATAATATGTTCTTCCTCTATAAGTATACTGGGTATTTCCTTCGCGCTGCTGTTCGATGCATTCCTGTACATACACCGGATTCCTGTCTTTCCAGACAATATCCGCATCCGTGTAAAAAGAAATCAGATTATTTACATCCTGCGGTATCTCTGTTTTCGCTGTCAAACAAAGTAAAATCTCCCCATCTGAGCGTACAACATAGCAGTCACTTTGACCTTCATATAGATTGCTTGCCATCAGGTTCTCCACAACAGACGTATCGTAGCTGATTGCAAGTCCGGTGTAGCTTACGTCATTGGATATAAATACTTCCGGAAGCGGGGCGGCAAGTACGATTTTCTTTATCCCTGAAGATGCCGTATACGAAGAAATCACACGTCTGTTTTTCTGAAACATCTCATCAAAGGCTCCGGTAATACTGTCCGCTGTCCCTTTTCTGCCTGCGGCGGTAATGAACTGATTCTCTTCATTAAACATAAAGAAATCGCTATACTGCCAATCACTTTTCCCGTCCTTCAGATTTTCCCACATTTCTTTCATTTCCTGTTCTGCCTCGTGCCTGCGTAATTCTCTGCTCCAATCAGACAAAACATTCCAGTTGCGCTGGATAAAAAGAGTCAGGGTTTTTGACACCTGTACATAGCTTTCCTGCAAGTGAGCGGCATTTTCTCTGTAGATTATAGAACTGGCACTATGCATGTAGAATCTGATTCCACACAAAAGAACTATCGCCATAGCAATTACCAATGCAGTGATTCGATAATGCTTTTTCATCCTTCGCCCCTCCCCTATTGCTTTCGTATAAGTACATTATACAGATAATACCTTCCAAAATAAAGAGGGATTATCAATTTTTACATTTTTATACAATCTTTACACACCGCAAATATCCCTTTCTTTTTGCTCTATAGGAATCATAGCTTTCACACTTTAATATAACACGGTATTTCCTGAAGATCAAAAAGAGACTGTCGCCATATGGCGGCAGCCTCTTCACTCTGCTTCTGCAGCGCTACTTTGCTTCCGTGACAGAAAGCACCTCTCCCATAAAGGGATCTACTTCCGACACTGTTCCCGTATAAGTCACCGTAACCTTATCTCCGACCTTCACCTTGTCCAGCCCCTCCGGCTTCTCCTTATCAAAGGTAAATTCGTAAGAATTTCCGGCATCATCCGTCACTATAAACATAAAATCTTTCTTTTCATCCAATGTTCCGGTAAAGGAAGCTGTTTCCTCAGATCCGGAAGCCTCCTGTGTGGTCTGGGAATTCTGCCCGCTGTCTCCCGAATTCTTTGTTCCACAACCTGTTATCATGGATGCAGTCATAGCAGTAAGAAGCATCAACATTGCAAATCTCTTTTTCATACCAAAAACCTCCTGTCATTCTTTTATTGTTTCATTTTATTAGACGATCTATACGCTCAGAAAGTTTCAGATGTTTCTGAAAATCCTTCCCTTTTTTCTTCAAAAAAGGTGATACTAGGGTAATACTAAAAGGTGATACTAAAAAGATTATAAAGCATAATAAAAAGCCATTCAATTAGCAATATCAGCTAAATTAAATGACTTTTTATCACGTTCTACAACGTTATATTTGGTTGTTTTGCCTAAATTTTCAGACTTACTTGTAATTTACAATCTTTCCGAAGTCCGGCTTCAGAGCTGCGCCGCCTACCAGACCGCCGTCGATGTCTGCCTGTACGAAGAGCTCCGGTGCGGTAGCTGCGTTTACAGATCCGCCGTACTGGATACGGATAGCTGCTGCAGTTGCCTCATCGTAGATCTCTGCGATGCATGCACGGATGCCTGCGCAAACTTCCTGCGCCTGCTCAGTTGTAGCTGTCTTACCGGTTCCGATAGCCCAGATCGGCTCGTAAGCGATAACTGCTTCCTTAGCCTGATCTGCGGTTACGCCCTGGAAACCAACCTTAACCTGCTGACGGATGAAGTCCATGGTTACGCCCTGCTCTCTCTGAGTCAGAGTCTCGCCGCAGCACATGATCGGTGTAAGACCATGCTCGAATGCCTTCAGCATCTTCTTATTTACTGTCTCGCTGGTCTCTGCGAAGTACTCACGTCTCTCGGAATGTCCAAGGATAACGTACTTAACGCCTGCGTCTGTCAGCATGTTCGGGGAAATCTCGCCTGTGTAAGCACCCTTCTCCTCGAAGTACATGTTCTCAGCGCCAACCTGGATGTTGGATCCCTTAGCAGCCTCTACAACCGGGATGATGTCGATAGCCGGTACGCAGAATACTACGTCTACGTCATCGTTTGCTACCAGCGGCTTTAAGGTGTTTACCAGTTCTACTGCCTCGCTGGGAGTCATGTTCATTTTCCAGTTACCAGCGATAATTTTCTTTCTTGCCATTGTTCTTTTCTCCTCTTATATAAATAATAAAATCTTACAGGTCATTCGCTGCTGCTACGCCCGGAAGCTCTTTGCCCTCAAGGAATTCCAGAGATGCGCCGCCGCCTGTGGAGATGTGAGTCATCTTGTCACCGAAGCCAAGGGTATTGACTGCTGCTGCGGAGTCGCCGCCGCCGATGATGGTGGTTGCGTCTGTCTCAGCCAGGGACTTTGCTACTGCAACGGTACCCTTTGCCAGGATCGGGTTCTCGAATACGCCCATCGGTCCGTTCCATACTACAGTCTTCGCAGACTTCACAGCCTCAGCGTACAGCTCTGCAGTCTTGGTTCCGATATCCAGACCCATCATGTCAGCCGGGATCTCGTTGGACGGTACTACAGATACCTCGATCTCTGCGTCGATCGGGTTCGGGAACTCTTTTGCGATGGTGGTATCAACCGGAAGAAGCAGCTTCTTGCCAAGCTTCTCAGCCTTCTCCATCATCTCCTTGCAGTAATCGATCTTCTCGTCGTCTACCAGAGAGGTTCCTACCTCGTAGCCCTTTGCCTTCAGGAAGGTGTAAGCCATTCCACCGCCGATGATCAGGGTGTCGCACTTCTCAAGCAGGTTTGCGATTACGTTCAGCTTATCTGCTACCTTTGCGCCGCCCAGGATCGCTACGAAGGGACGCTCCGGGTTGTTAACTGCGTTGCCCAGGAAGTTGATCTCCTTCTGCATCAGATATCCTACTACAGAGGTCTTTACATACTGAGTTACGCCTACGTTGGAGCAGTGCGCGCGGTGTGCGGTTCCAAACGCGTCATTTACAAATACATCTGCCAGGGAAGCCAGCTCCTTGGAGAATGCCTCTCCGTTCTTGGTCTCTTCTGCACGGTAACGGGTGTTCTCAAGAAGAACTACCTCGCCATCCTTCATAGCCTCTACAGCTGCCTTTGCGTTCGGTCCTACAACCTCCGGATCAGCTGCAAACTTTACTTCCTGGCCAAGGAGCTCAGAAAGTCTCTTTGCTACCGGTGCCAGGGACAGCTCCGGCTTCGGCTCTCCCTTGGGCTTGCCCAGATGGGAGCAAAGGATAACCTTTCCGCCGTCAGCGATCAGCTTCTTGATGGTCGGCAGCGCTGCAACCAGACGATTCTCGTCTGTGATCTTGCCATCCTTCAGCGGTACGTTAAAATCGCATCTTACCAGGACGCGCTGTCCTTTTACGTTGATGTCATCTACAGATTTCTTGTTTAACATCTCAATCTCTCCTTACTTGTCATGGATAAATAATAAAAAGAGGTCCGGTCCATAAAGACCGGACCTCTTAATAGGTCTTAATTCATTGGCCGCTCCCGCCATGCACCTCGATGCTTAAGCGAGCTCAGCGAAGTACTTGATTGTACGAACCATCTGAGATACGTAGGAGTTCTCGTTGTCATACCAAGAAACAACCTGTACCTGAGATGTGCCGTTGCCAAGGTTTACAACCATGGTCTGAGTAGCGTCGAACAGAGAACCAAATCTCATACCAACGATATCAGAAGATACGATCTCGTCTGTGTTGTATCCGAAGGACTCGGTAGCCTGAGCCTTCATAGCTGCGTTGATACCATCAACAGTAGCCTCGCCCTTAACAACTGCGTTCAGGATTGTGGTTGATCCTGTCGGGGTCGGTACACGCTGTGCAGCGCCGATCAGTTTGCCGTTCAGTTCCGGAATAACAAGGCCGATTGCCTTAGCTGCTCCTGTGGAGTTCGGAACGATATTTACAGCACCTGCACGGGATCTTCTGAGGTCACCCTTTCTCTGCGGTCCGTCAAGGATCATCTGATCGCCTGTGTAAGCGTGGATTGTGCACATGATACCAGACTCGATCGGCATGTAGTCATTCAGAGCTTTTGCCATCGGAGCCAGGCAGTTTGTTGTACAGGAAGCTGCAGAAATAACTGTATCATCCTTTGTCAGAGTCTTGTGGTTTACATTGTAAACGATGGTCGGAAGATCATTTCCTGCCGGAGCGGAGATAACAACCTTCTTTGCGCCTGCTGCGATATGAGCAGAAGCTTTCTCTTTGGATGTGTAGAAGCCGGTGCACTCCAGAACTACATCTACTCCAAGCTCTCCCCACGGAAGATCCTTAGCGTCTTTCTCAGCGTAGATCTTGATGGTCTTGCCGTCAACTGTGATGCTGTCCTCGCCAGCGCTTACAGTCTCAGCCAGAGCGTATTTGCCCTGTGATGAATCATATTTTAATAAGTGAGCCAGCATCTTCGGGCTTGTCAGATCGTTGATTGCAACTACTTCATAACCCTCAGCGCCAAACATCTGTCTGAATGCCAGACGACCGATACGTCCAAAACCATTGATTGCAACTTTTACTGCCATGATTACAATTCCTCCTAAATGTAATTTGATAGTATGTTGGGTACCGTGTAGTGTACCATTGCATACCGCCGATGCCTGCTGCTGAGCACGGCTTTCTGTCCGACACATCAGCTGTCCCTAAACCGTCCATTTCCGGTCAGCAGCCTGCAATGATACATTACCCGTAAGAATCTTCGATGTATTGTAAAAATACATTGTTAAATTTCTCCCAACCCATATGTATTCTACCCAATTTGTTCCAAAAATTCAAGCCCCAATCTGTGTTATCTTCAAATTTTTGTGGACTTTTTGCATCTCATCCGATAATATGTTTATCAAATGTGCATTTTGCTGGTATCTTTTTACTGAATCAGGACAGCAGCCGCACAGATTGCGGATCTCCGCCTGTCCTGCCCCCAAAAGAAAGGAATGATTTTATGCCGATCTGCCATGATTTTCATCTGCACTCCTCTTTTTCCGCCGATTCTGATGCCGCTCCTGCTTCGATGATCGAGCGCGCGGTTGCCCTTGG
>CAKROP010000030.1 GCA_934373375.1 uncultured Anaerosacchariphilus sp. | reverse complement strand
GGATGTATCAGTTGCTTTCTTCTTAAGAGAGTTGAATCCTTTCTGAAGGGCGGGCGCTGTAGACTTCTTTACAGTTGTCTGACGTCCTTTTCTAACTAACTGGTTGAATGTTGGCATTCCTTTCACCTCCTGTGATGAGTGGCAGGCAATGTTGCCGGCCCTGTCAGGCTGCTGCGTCGGTAATTCGACTGTTTCAGGCGCGCAAAAATACCCTATGCTTTTCGCGCACACTAGATTAGTATAATAAGAAAAACCCCCTGTGTCAAGGGGTTTTTCTGTAAAAAAACATTGGATTTTCGGGGCATTTTTGGGTATTTTTTCAGAGTTCATAGCGCTTTCCGGGCCCGTCACCGAACACCGGTACCGGCAGCCCGTCGCCCGCCGTCTCGCAGATGTGCTGTGCGTTTTTCCGCCAGCCCTCCGTATCCTTATCGGGACGGGGAAGATGAATCGCCAGCACATCCCCCAGTTCCAGATACCGGGTTATCAGCCGTCTGGAGGAGGGCAGACCCATCAGTGGAAATGGGCCAATCAGCCAGTCCATCTTCTTCGACCAGGCCGCCGCCCTTTCATATAGAGACTTTTCAGGCCTGGCGTCACCCGGCAGCATCAGACGCTTTCCTCCAATCTCCAGAAGGCAGACCAGATTCTGGATATCCGCAAACCGGTCGCCCATGTGGATGCTGTTAAACAGTGTCAGGCACATACCCGGCAGGGTCATGACCCGGTATTTCTGCTCGGACGCGGCCACAGCTGTCAGCCGTCCCGCCTCCGGCTCCAGCGCCCGGATCCGCCGAATGCTCTCCTCCGTGGAAATGATGCGGAGATCCGGATTCATTTTCAGGGCCTCCGCCACGTCCTCCGGGCAGAAATGATCCGCGTGCTCATGGGTAAACACCAGCGTTCCCAGCTTCTTTTCCCGGATATCCCGCAGGAGCTCCTGACGAATCGTCTCCGGCGTGTCAGGGTAAAGCCCGCCGGGCTGCTTTGCAAACACGTCGAAGCCGATGGCCGCGAAGCCCTTTTCTTCTATATTAAGAACCTGTATTACTACGCCCGCATTTCCCGTATGCCAGGCTGTCATTTCCGTTCCCATCACTCACTCCGCCGTATCTTTAATTCATAAGTGCTTCCCGAATAATCTCGCATACCGTAGGATGCGGGAAAATCGTCCGCCGAACCAGTCTCAGCGGAAGCTGCAGGTCAATCATCAGCGCCAGCGCATAGATATACTCCGACGCGTAGGATGACATCAGCGCCGCCCCGATAAGCGTTTCTTTGTCCCTGTCCACAATCAGCTTGCAGATACCGTTGCTTAGGCCGTTCTCCGCCACATGACGTCCGCTGAAATTGATGGATACCTTTTTCACCTCATAGTTCCGGCCTGACGCCTTCGCCTGCTCCTCGGACAGACCTACAAAGGCTGCCTCCGGACTGGTGTAAACCACGCCGCTGATCGCATCGTAGCTCATGGTATCGTCCTCGCCCAGGATGTGGTTCACGGCCACTTCACCCTCCCGGTAGCCCACATGGGCCAGCATGACCTTGCCGTTCACATCGCCGATGGCATAGACATGCGGCACGTTGGTCTGCATATGCTCATCTGTCACGATGGCTCCCCGCTCGGTCTGTACGCCCAGCTCCTCCAGGCCCTCGATCTGGCTGTTGGCACGACGGCCCACGCACATCAGAGCCTTATCATAGGCTGCCAGCTGAAGCCTTCCGTCCTTTTCATAAGTCACGACTCCGCCTGCCAGCTTTTTCACTCCGGAGGAGAGATGGAAGGTCACGCCCTTTTTCTCCAGCTCCTTCTGAAGCAGTTCGCTGACCTCCCGGTCATTGCCGCCCAGAACCTTATCCAGCATCTCGATCACGGTTACCTTCGCTCCAACCTCCTGAAAATAAGCCGCCATCTCAAAACCAATAACTCCGCCGCCCACGACCAGAAGCTTCTTCGGAATCTCTTTCATATCCAGAATCTCGTCGCTGGTCATGACTGTTCCGTCCGCCATACCTTCTTTCACACCTTCGATGGGCGGTACTGCAGGAGTCGAGCCGGTAGCCAGAATCAAGTTCTCCGCTGTATAGGTCTCATCTCCTACGAACACCGCGGGTTTTCCATCCACTCTGCCAAGCTTCGCTGTTCCGTTTACTACTTTTACCTTGCTGCGGCGAAGGGCACTGCCTACGCCCTGCACCAGCATTTTCACAACCTCGTCTTTTTTTGCCACTACTGCAGCCTGATCCACGCGAACCGGACCCTCCGCCGTTACACCGTACGCTTCTCCGGCTCCCGATGCGTAATGGTACATTTTCCCCGCGTAAAGAAAGGTTTTTGTCGGAATACATCCCACATTCAGACAGGTTCCTCCCAGGCTCTTCTTTTCCACCAGCAGCACCTTCTTTCCATGGTGAGCTGCGTACTCAGCGCTGTTATACCCGGCCGGACCGCCGCCAACAACAATGACATCAAAATTCTGCATACCTCTTTTCCTCCTTGTTTTCGCTGTCGCATTGCATGTTACCCGTCCAAACCTTCAAAGGCTTCCGCCTTCCTGCCATATCCCGATTATACCTTTCGCCTGCGAGATTGTCAATTTTTTATCATGCATTTTTCTTTAAATTTTGATAACCATACTTTCCCGGTGAAGTTATCTTAAATTTCTGAAATTTCTTTTGTGGCAATAATGTCTACGCCTGTCTCGGCCACATCCGACAGAATTACGTCGCCGATCTGCACCGGGGCCTCCGCGGTCACGTTCTTCAGAGCCTGCACGCAGGCCTGCACCTTCGCTTTCGGGATGTCGGTTCGCGTCTTCACCGACAGTATTTTCTCATAGCCGCCCCGAATCGGAATGGTCGTCGTCACGGTGCGGGTGGGGTTCGTCACCTCTTTTTCGGCGTACTGCGCGCCCCGCTTACAGTGGTTACCCTCCACCAACGTCACCCGGCCGGCTTCCAGGTGGACGCGTAAGGAACAGCCCTTCGGGCAAATAATACAGGTCAGACGCCGCTCCTCTGTCTGTTTTATGTAAACCGTCGCATTTTTCCCGGCCTCCGCCGCTTCTTCGGACACGGAATCCACCAGACCGTGGACATGCAGCACATTGCCGCAGGCGAAGACGCCGGGGATGGTGGTCTCCAGCTTCTCGTTGACCACCGGACCGTGGGTAGCCGGATCCATTCTCGCGCCCAGTTCCCGAGTCAGCTCATTTTCCGGGATCAAGCCTACAGAGAGAAGCAGGGTGTCACAGTCGTATTCCTGCCCGGTACCCAAAATTGGCTTGCCCTGTTCGTCCACGGCGGACACAGTCACGCTGCTGACCCGCTCCCTGCCTTTGATATCCACCACTGTATGACGCAGCAATAGCGGAATATCGAAATCCTCCAGACACTGGACGATGTTCCGCTGCAGGCCGCCGGATTTCGGAAGAATCTCTACCACGGCCTGCACCCTGGCTCCCTCCAGGGTCAGGCGTCGGGCCATGATGAGGCCAATGTCGCCGGATCCCAGGATTACGATTTTCCGGCCGGGCAGAAAACCTTCGATATTTACCAGGCGCTGGGCGGTTCCTGCTGTGTAGATTCCTGCCGGGCGAAAGCCCGGAATATTCAGAGCGCCCCGGGGACGCTCCCGGCAGCCCATGGCCAGAATCACCGCTTTTGCCTGAACCTCGAAAAGGCCATCCTCCCGGTTCATGGCCGTGACTCTTTTGTCCGGCGTAATATTCAGCACCATGGTTTGCAGCTTATAAGGAATCTGTAGCTCCTCGACTTTTTCGATATAGCGGGCCGCGTACTCCGGTCCGGTCAGCTCTTCCTTGAAGGTGTGAAGTCCAAAACCGTTGTGGATGCACTGGTTCAGAATGCCGCCAAGCTGATCTTCCCGTTCCAGAATCAGGATATCTGCTACGCCATTTTCCCGGGCTGCCAGAGCCGCCGCCAACCCCGCCGGGCCGCCTCCCACGATGACGATATCATAAGTCTGCATGATAAATTCCCCCTTCCTATAAGCTGTCCTTATTCTGACCGCAGAGCAGCGCGGACGCGCCGCCCCGCTTGGTAATCTGCTCCGGCGGGATGTCCAATTCCCGGGACAGAAGCTCCATGACCCGCGGTGAACAGAAGCCGCCCTGGCAGCGGCCCATGCCCGCCCGGACTCTGCGCTTAACTCCGTCCAGGGATCGCGCGCCCAGAGGCCGGTGAATCGCGTCCAGAATTTCCCCTTCGGAAATGTGTTCGCAGCGGCAGACGATATGTCCATATGCCGGATGCCGGCGAATCCATTCCTGCCGTTCCCCGTCGGGAAGCTGCGCCGGATTCATAATGCCCTTTCTCCGGGAAATAAAATGTTCTTTCTCGGTCAGTCCCAACTTTGCCCGCACGATCTCCGCCACCATTTCACCGATGGCCGGGCTGCTGGTGAGACCGGGCGATTCGATGCCGGCGCAGTCGATGAAATCCAGTGCGCCCTCGGCTTCGCCGATGATGAATTCGTGGCCGTCCTCATGGGCGCGGAGACCCGCGAAGGAGGTGATAACATTTTTATAAGGAATATCCTTTACGTAGCGGCCCGCGTTTTCCAGCACCTGGGCGAGGCCGTCTGCGGTGGTGTTCGTGGCCTCCGGGTCCGCCACATCGATGGCAGTGGGACCCAACAGCAGATTGCCGTGGATCGTAGGGGACACCAGGATACCTTTGCCATATTTGCCAGGCAAGGGGAAAATGGTGTGGTTCACATGGACCCCGGTGGTTTTGTCCAGAAGACAGTAATCACCGCGGCGTGGCGTGATGTGGATCTTTCCGGGGCTTATCATGTTATGTAAACTATCCGCATAGACACCTGCTGCATTAACCACCAGACGGCTCTCATAGGAGCCCTGGCTGGTATGCAGAATCCAGCCGCCGCCCTGCCTCCGTTCCAGGCTTTGTACTTCCGTGTCAAAATGAAACTCCACACCGTTCATGGCCGCATTTTCCGCCAGGGCGATGTTCAGGCCGAAGGGACAGACGATGCCCGCCGTGGGCGCATAGAGGGCCGCATAGGCCTCCTCCGACAGGTTCGGCTCCATCTGCAGCAGTTCGTCGTGGTAAATGATACGAAGATCCGGGACGCCGTTTTCCTGTCCCCGGTCGTAGAGGGCCTGAAGGTTCGGCATGTCTTCCTCGGAAAGACAGACCACCAGGGAACCAATGCGCCGGAACGGGATATCCAGCTCTTTTGCCAAATCACCCATCAGCGCATTGCCGCGCACGTTGAGCTTCGCCATCAGACTGCCGGGCGCGGCGTCGTAGCCGGCGTGGACGATGGCGCTGTTGGCCTTGGAGGTGCCACAGCAGACATCCTCCTCCTTTTCCAGGACGCAGACGCGGACCGCGCAGCGGGATAACTCCCGGGCGGAGGCCGCGCCGGAGACGCCCGCGCCTATTATGATTACATCGTACATAGATACTCCTTTCTATTTTGCGCGTATTTTCGCACATACAGATATCTCCAATAGAGCAAAAAAGGAACCTGACAAGCTCCCGCATCCTCATGCGTTCTTCCTGTCAGGTTCTCTTCTTTTATCCCAAGTTTGTTTTCTTATAATCTCTTTACCCGCCAACGTAATTCTATCATTTTCCGCTTACCATGGAATTGCCGCATACAACGCCACCGCCGCAATTGCACCGAGAATCGGCCCCACCAGAGGCACAATGCCGTAGTCCCAGTCGGAGCTTCCCTTTCCCCGAATGGGCAGCACCGCATGGGCCAGTCTCGGTCCCAGATCCCGTGCCGGGTTGATAGCGTATCCGGTCAGGCCTCCCAGGGACATACCGATGGAAACAATGATACCGAAGACGATGAATTTGCCAAGGCCGTCAGTCAGTCCGGGCACATTTCCCATACCCTTGATGGCAAAGACCAGCACGAAGGTGCCGATGGCTTCGCTTAAGATATTCAGGCCACGGTTTCGGATAGACGGCGCGGTACAGAATACGCCCCGCTTGGCGGCTGCGTCGTCGGTAGCGTCAAACTGACCCTTAAACAACAGGTAGACCAGGCAGGCCCCCACAAAGGCTCCCGCGAACTGAGCGATAATGTAGCCGGGTACCATAGACCAGGCGAAGCTGCCGTCGATAGCCAGCGCCAGGGTCAGGGCCGGGTTGAAGGACGCGCCCGAGGCCACCCCGAAGATACAGGCCGGAATCATCACCGCCAGGCCCCAGGCAAAGGTAATCTGGACGCTTCCCGCGCCCTTCATACCGGATTTATTGAGTGTCACATTGGCTACCACGCCGTCGCCCAGAAGGATGAGCAGCATGGTGCCGAGGAATTCTGCGATATATGGCAGCATAAGATACCCTCTCTTTCATGGGCGCTCCGCCCTGCGAAGCGCCATATCAGTTTCATTGATTTGTTCATGTTTCCACGCATCCAGGTATCCCTGTAAAGGATTCCACTCCGCTGTACCTTTCATGCCTTCGCTTTCGCAGTCGCAGCTGTTCACCTTATGTAAACCATAAACCTTTCAGTCTGTCTAATCCTCTTTTGCCCAGCCGTAAGCGTATTTCACAGCCTTCTTCCAGCCCTTAATCTTCTTTTCCCGTTCCTCCGCGCCGATCTGCGGCTCAAAAATCGCGTTGATGGCCCAGTTCTTCCGTACATCCTCCTTATTTACCCAGTAGCCTACCGCCAGACCGGCCAGATATGCCGCGCCCATGGCCGTGGTCTCCACGCAGCTTGGACGGTTCACCGGAGCGCCAATAATATCTGACTGAGTCTGCATCAGGAAATCATTGGCGCTGGCGCCGCCGTCCACTTTCAGCGCAGACAGCTTAATGCCGGAATCCGCTTCCATGGCAACCAGCACGTCATTGACCTGGTAAGCCAGGGATTCCAGGGTTGCCCGGATGATGTGGTACTTATTTACGCCGCGGGTGATGCCCACGATGGTGCCCCGGGCGTACTGATCCCAGTACGGTGCGCCTAACCCAGTAAACGCAGGCACCACGTAGCAGCCGTTGGTATCCGGCACCTTTTTCGCCATATACTCGGAATCCGGTGCGGAATCAATGATGCGAAGCTCATCCCGCAGCCACTGAATGGCCGCGCCTGCCACGAAGATGGAGCCCTCCAGGGCGTAATTCACTTTGCCGTCCAGGCCCCAGGCGATGGTGGTCACCAGCCCGTTGTCAGAGAATACCGGTTTCTCTCCTGTATTCATCAGCATGAAGCAGCCGGTTCCGTATGTATTCTTGGCCTCGCCCGGCTCAAAGCAGGTCTGTCCGAACAGAGCCGCCTGCTGGTCGCCCGCCGCGCCCGCAATGGGAATCGAACCGCCCAGGAAGGATGGATCCGTCTGACCGTAGACACAGCTGGACGGTTTTGCCTCGGGCAGCATGCATCTGGGGATGCCAAGCTCTGCCAGAATCTCATCGTCCCACTGAAGGGTCTTGATATTGAACAGCATGGTTCGGGATGCGTTGGAATAGTCGGTCACATGTACCGCGCCTTTGGTCAGTTTCCAGATAAGCCAGGTCTCCACGGTTCCAAAAAGCAGTTCGCCCTTCTCGGCCCGCTCTCTGGCTCCATCCACATGGTCGAGAATCCATTTTACCTTGGTTCCGGAAAAGTAGGCATCGATAACCAGCCCCGTCTTCTTCCGGAATTTCTCAGTCAGTCCTTTCTCCTTCAGGGAGTCGCAATACTCGCTGGTCCGACGGCACTGCCACACGATCGCGTGGTAGATAGGATCTCCCGTCTTCTTATCCCAGACAATGGACGTTTCTCTCTGATTGGTAATGCCGATGGCCGCGATGTCCGCCGCCGTGGCTCCAATGCGGCTCATGGCCTCCACGGCTACGCCCAGCATGCTTGCCCAGATTTCATCCGCGTCATGCTCCACCCAGCCGGGCTTCGGGAAATACTGCTTGAATTCCCGCTGTGCCACGCTGCACATTTCTCCCCTTTCGTTAAACAGGATACACCGGTTGCTGGTGGTTCCTGCGTCCAATGCCATTACATACTTTGCCATAGTTCTCCTCCTTCAGGTTTCCTTGCTTCTATTTGCATCCTATGAAACTATTGTCCCACTTATTAATCATTTTCCGAATCCTGAAAATATTTTTGAAGCGCCTCTTTCGACAGTCCTTCACCGATGACAATCAGAATTTCCTGCCCTCTGGAAATGGGCTTTAACAGTGTCTCCCGGCGAGTGGCGTTAAGCTCCAGCCAGCCATCCCCTACCGGCAGAAAGCCTTTAATCCGGAAAATGTATCCGCAGGCCGGATCCTCAAACGCGGCGTGTACAGCCCCTAAAAGCTCCTCTTCGGTCATTTTCACATGCATAAAAAAGAAGGAATCAAAGACATCCTCCTGCTGCGGCGCCTTGCAGTAATCAGACATCCGATAGCCCGCGCGCAGCAGCCGTTCGAAATCTTCATCCGTAAATTCGAACCAGTTACTACGTATTATCTCATTATCTAACTGCCTACTGCAGCCGACCTTTTTAAGCGCCCGGTTTAGGTGCGCCACGGTCGCATCCATCTCCGCCGCACTGGCCTCCTGGACCCGGCTCAGCAACACGGCTCCAGCGTCCGCCGCCTCGGCAGCCAGCAGATAATCAGCCGCATCCGACAGTTCCTGCGGCAGCTTCGCGTCCACGATAGCAAATACATTTCCTATCTCGTACCAGCGATCCAGAGGCTCCTCATGGAGAGCGTCAAAGAATTCATCCACATCGTAGATACCCGAGGGCTCCACCAGCACCCGGTCATAGCCGCTCATGCCCATGGCAATAAGCTTGGTCTTGAACCGGCGTCTGTGGCAGTCTTTATCACAGCCGCCCGAGACCATTTCCAGCTCGCAGTTGTCGCCCTCCAGATCCTGAAGCAGCATCATGTCCACGTTCACCGCGCCGAAATCATTTTCCAGTATGCCGATATGACAGCCCTTCCCGATAAGCCACTGGGCGTACTGGCGGATGAAGGTGGTCTTGCCGGAGCCTAAGAAGCCTGTGATTAAATCTATTTTTACCATACTGTCCTCATTTCCTATTCTGCAAAATATGTGTCCAGGCCGTCCGCGATACCCCGGACAATCTTCCACTGGTAATCATCGGAAGCCATATTCAGATCCTCTGTCGGATTGGTCATGTAACCCATCTCCACGATGGTGACCGGAACCTGACACCAGTTGATTCCGCTCATGGTGTCCGTCTCCCAGACACGCTCCCTCTTACATCCGGTGGAAGCACACAGGGCGTCCAGAATATCGCCTGACAGTTTTTTACTCTGTGCCGCCAGTCCGCCGTTGTAGGGATTGGAAGCCGTCTGGCAGATGGTCATGGCCCCGTGGACCGACGAGTCGGTGGAACCGTTCGCATGGATGCGCACAAAAGCATCCGCGCCCGCCTCATTGGCCATCTGTGCCCGCTCGCTGTTGCTGATATTTACATCATTTTCCGTGCGGATCATCAGAACCTGATAACCGCGGTTTGTCAGCTCCTCTTCCAGCTTCAAAGCCACCTGCAGGGTCAGCTGATACTCTGCCAGGCCGCTGGCCGATCCCGAGGTTCCGGAGGCCACCTTCGCCTTCGTCTTACCGGCTCCCGGTCCGATGGGCTCCTGCCCGGAATTGCCGTGGGCCTGATGTCCTGCGTCGATGGCCACCAGATAGCCGGAGGGCAGCGCGTCCTCGGTCACCAGATAAGCGCTGGCCACATAGCAGGTTTCCCCGTCCAGAAGAATCTTCGTCCATTCTCCCTCTTCGCCGATTTTCTGAACCTCTTCCCGGCGATTCAACACCGCCACGATATCAGATTCCGTGCTGGCTTCGCTCCGCACATTGACGCGACTGCCGGCATACATGGGAACGGGCTCTGCAAGGTCTTCGTCTTCTACCGGCTCCTCTGCAGCGGTCTCTTCCTCCGCCGGTTCCCCGGTCTCCGTCTCCGCTGCCACCGGTTCCTCCGCTTTTTTGCTGCCGCAGGCGGTCATGCCCGCCAGTGCCAGGCTCAGTAAAATTACGCTGCTTACTATTTTATAATTTTTTATCATCGTATTTTCACCTCATTTTCCAATATATTTCTCAGTATAAATCATTTTCCGCGAATCTTCTACTGTTATTCGCCAAAGCTTGAATCCCGCCCGGAAACGTATTAAAATAAAGCCAGCTTACTGATATTTTTTATTAAGATAAAGGAGAACCGACTATGAAAATGATTACACTGGGCACTACCGGCATTACCGTTCCCCAGAACGCCTTCGGCGCGCTTCCGGTACAGCGTGTGGACATGGACACAGCTGTGGCGATTCTGCGCCGCGCCTATGAGGGCGGCATGCGCTTCTTCGATACAGCCCGAGCCTACAGCGACAGCGAGGAAAAGCTGGGCAACGCCTTCGAGGGCATACGCGACCGCATCTACATCGCCAGCAAGACCATGGGCCGCACCCCGGAAGCCTTCCGGGAGCAGCTTGACACCTCTTTAAAGCTCCTGAAAACCGACTATCTGGATATCTACCAGTTTCACTGCGTCGACCAGTGCTACCGTCCCGGCGACGGTACCGGCATGTACGAGTGTATGCTGGAAGCCAAAGAGCAGGGTAAGATTCGTCATATCGGCGTCACCGCCCATAAGCTTGGCGTGGCGAAGGAATGCATCGAATCCGGGCTTTATGAGACCTTACAGTACCCCTTAAGCTACATTTCCTCTAAAAAGGAGTTGGATCTGGTTCACCTTTGTAAGGAGCATAACATGGGCTTCATCGCCATGAAGGGCCTGGCCGGAGGTCTCATCAACAATTCCCGGGCTGCCTTTGCCTTCATGTCCCAGTTCGACAATGTGCTTCCCATCTGGGGCATTCAAAAAATGACCGAGCTGGAAGAGTGGCTTTCCTACATGGACGAGCCGCCCGCCCTGAACGCGGAGCTCACTGCCTTTATCGAGAAGGAAAAAGCGGAGCTGAACGGGGAATTCTGCCGCGGCTGCGGCTATTGCATGCCCTGTCCCGCCGGCATTCTCATCAACAACTGCGCCCGCATGTCCCTGATGGTCCGCCGCGCGCCCTCCTCCGCCTGGCTCAACGAGTACTGGCAGGAAAACATGAAAAAGATTGAGGACTGTCTCCACTGCAACCAGTGCATGTCCAAATGTCCCTACGAACTGAACACACCGGAGCTGCTTGAGAAGAATTATGAGGATTATAAGAAGATTCTGGCCGGGAAAGTAACGGTGAATTAAATGGAAGACAGAACAGCCGACCTGCTTTTTTCGCAGGTCGGCTGTTCTGTTTATACTTCCTGTCTCAATTCTTTCCGCCACTTCCGTGTCACATAAAAATAATACGGCACCAGTGGAATCAGCGCCGAGATCCAGGCTGCCGGATCCGACAGACACACGCCTGCAAAACTGGCTTTCCCAGCCAGCAGAAGCACAATTCCCGCCCGGGCAACGAGTTCAAAGACGCCTCCCAGCATGGGAACCAGGCCGTAGCCCAGGCCCTGCAGGGTATTGCGGTACAGGAAGATACTGCCCAGAAACGGATAGCACCAGAATACCATATGAAAATACAGCACTGCCACATCAATTACCTCTGTCTCAGAAGCATTGACAAACAGCAATGTCATATATTTGCTGAAGAAGAATACCAGCGCCATGGCAAAGACGCTGTAAAGCAGAATCATAATCTGCGTACAGCGCACGCCCTCCAGCACGCGTTCCTTCTTCCCGGCTCCCCAGTTCTGACCCACGTAGGTGGCCACAGTCGCTCCAAAAGCCACATACACCGTGGCAATGATATTCTGAAGCTTTCCGCCTGCGGAAAAACCTGCCATATAAGTCTCGCCATACACATTGACGGCTCCCTGCACGATAATGGTGCCAATGGCCGTGATGGAGAACTGCAGCGCCATGGGAATTCCCAGCGCCAGCAGTCTTCCACAGGCATGCAGTGAAAAAGCAAAGTTTTCTTTCTTCAGATGCAGAATCGGATAGCGCTTTACAATATAGAAGAAACATAATACCGCAGATATTCCCTGGGCAATGACGGTTGCGTAGGCACAGCCCTCTACACCCATACCGCCATAAATGATAAAGGCCACGTCCAGTCCCACATTGATGATCGCGGAAATAATCAGGAAATACAGCGGTGATTTGGAATCGCCCAGCGCACGCAGAAATGCTGCCAGGGCGTTATATGCAGCCGTTACAATCAGGCCTGCGTAAATAATTCCCATATAGGCTTTTACATCCGGCATAATCTCATCGGAATAATTCATCAAGCGCAGAATCGGCACATTGGCCAGACCAAGTCCTACCGTCATTAAAACGGCGAATCCCAGCGACAGATATACTGACATAGCCACATAATGACGCATCCGCTCATATTCTTTCGCCCCGAACCACTGAGCCACCAGAATCGCGAATCCGCTGGCAAGACCGTTCAGCCAGCCCGTCACAAAGAACATCAAAGATCCCGTACTTCCAATGGCCGCCAGAGCCCGGACGCCCAGGAACTGGCCGGCGATGATGGAATCAGCCACATTATAAAACTGCTGGAACACATTGCCCAGGAACATGGGCACCATAAAACGCAGAATCAGCTTCACGGGACTTCCCACCGTCATATCATGCATTTTTCCTGCTGTCGCTTCACTCATTTTCCAAACTCCTTATAAATCCCGAACTTTACAGATACTACGGCCTCACATTATACACGGAACGCAAAAAAAATGCCAGCTTTTTTCGATATTTTTACCGTTATTTTTTCTACATTCATTGACAATCCTATTTCCTATATTTACTATAATCTTATCAAATCACGTTACCAAGGAGTGAAACGCGTCATGCGAATGACCAGTAAAAATACATATGATAATCTGAAATCCAAGCTGGATGATCTGGAGCTGATGCTGCATCAGATGGTCCGGATTGACCGCGCCCGCGATGAGCAGGAGCTGCATGATTCCATCCAGAACCTGCTCCAGGCTATGGGCAATTATACAAAAGCCGATCGGGTTTTTATCTTTGAATTTCGCGAAGAGCTGAATATCTATCGCAATACCTATGAATGGTGCGCGCACGGAGTTACGC
>CAKROP010000029.1 GCA_934373375.1 uncultured Anaerosacchariphilus sp. | reverse complement strand
GAAATGGGGTAAAATATTTGTCCAGCGGGCCGTCGACGGCGGCGTGGGCGCGGCGGTAGATGAAGGTGGTGACGCCCTCCATGGGGGCCAGATAGATGCGTGATATCGGCATGACTGTGTGCTCCTGTTCCCTTTTATTCTTTCTGAAAACAGAAGTATGTTGTCAGCTTCTGTCCAGTTTCGCCCTCTATCTTATCACATGTATCGCACAGATGCATTCTTTTTTCGCTCTGGCTTGGGATGCCCTTATCCGCACGCGCAAACTGGTTGACCCCTCCCCGCTTTTGCGCTATTCTATTTAAATAAGATAAATGTTTTCTTTTCTATTGCATAAAATGATTTCAGACCGGAGGTTTTTATGTATACACTTTCTCTGTTTCTGCTGGCCCTGTTCAGTCTCTATATCGGCGTCTTCGCCTTTTTCCGCTGGGACGCTTCTTTTCTGCGGAATCTCAGTCACGCGCCCGTCCAGGCTCTGTTTATCCTGGCCTTTGGCGTGCTGCTTCTGGCGGCGCTGGTGCTTTTATATCGCCTGGTAAGTGGCATGTCTGAGAAAAATCAGAAGCGTCTGGGGCTGGTCTTTTTTCTGATACTGGCTGTCGGGCAGCTCGGTTTTCTGGCTGTGATTCGTCCCCAGCTTCGCTATGATCCCTTAAAAATCTTCGATATGGCCATCGAAATGCTGCGGACGCACACCATCTCCGGCACTTATGAAACCGGATACTTTGCCCGGTATACCAATAACTATCCGCTGACCATTCTGACTTACTGGCTTCTGAAGCTTTTACAGGGCGTCGGCGTGCCGGAAAGCGGCTTTATGCTGGCGGTACAGCTGGTAAATGTCGTGTGCATTCTGGTTTCCGTGGTACTGGGGTATCTGATTTTAAAAGAACTGAAAGGCCGGACGGAAGCCGTCTTCTTTCTCGGCGTCTGCGTCCTGTGTCCGCTGTCCTATGTGTGGGCAGGGTATTTCTATACGGCCAACTGTTCCATGCCGTTTTTAATGGGAATTGTGTATCTGGGCATCCGGATTCAGAAGGCCCTGGATGCTTTTCACCGCAGGACGGTGGCGCATCCGGCCCTTTCTGCGGATCAGGATTACCGGAAAGGCCGCCTCACTTTTCTCTTTGCTTTACTTGGCGTCGTGACCGTCTTCGGGTTCAAGCTGCGGGCTACGGCAGCCATTGCGCTGATTGCCCTTTGCATCGACGGGGCGCTTAAGCTCTGGCGCAGACGGGCGGAAGGGCTGGCCGGGCTGTTCAGTGAAACACTTCGGACGCTGGCCGTTCCATGTATCGCCTTCCTTGTAACCGCTGGTCTGTCCCTGGGACTTTTCTCCTCGGCCGTGAATACTTATGTAAACTTCGATTACAAAAATACCGGATTTCCGGCGATTCACTGGGTGATGATGAGCGCCCGCTGGGACGGCTCCTTCGACCAGAATGATGAGAATTATACGGTAAGCTTTGAGACAAAGGAAGAGAAAACGGCTGCGGATCTGGCTGTTCTGAAAGAGCGTATCCGGGAAGCCGGACCGTTGGGGCTCGTAACCCTCTCAGGCCGCAAGCTTCTGAACACCTGGGTGGACGGCACCGACAGTTATCAGGCCGAGGACAGCTACGCTTCCTACGGAAAAGCCTATGACTATCTCATTGGAGACAAGAGCGGATTGCTGCTCATCTATACCCAGGCCTTCCGGGCGCTGGAGATGCTGGTCATCGGATTGGGGGCAGGGAACGCGCTGGCAAGGCTCCGGCGTAAAAAGAAAAGACCGCAGCTCTTTCTGGTGCAGCTGACATTGCTTGGCGGCATGGCTTTTCATCTGCTGTGGGAGACCAATCCGCTGTACAGTATCGGGTTTACATACCTGTGTCTGATGCTGCTGGCGGACGGCGTGGCAGAATTCACAGAAGCGCTCCCCGACTACACGGTGTCGGATCGCCTCTTTATCGCTCCGGCTGCCGGTACGGTGCTGCTGGCGCTGCTTCTGGTTCTGGCGAAAAAGGAGCTGGTGGATACACCCATCGAGGCTTATGATTACGCCCTTGACCAGTATCAATACGCAGGCGGATACGACGGCTATGTGACCTCTTACGACCAGAATTATGTGCAGACCTTTACTACCGACAAGCCCTTTAACCGCATATCCATCCGGGTTATCAATCCGCTGGATGATTATAATCAGTCGGCCTTCTGTGTGCGGCTGACGGATGAGAACGGTACTGTCGTCTATGAAAATGACCGGTTTCTGTCTGGACTGGTGACGAAGACAGCGCTGTATGAATTTCAGTTGGATGATATTGTGCCGAACGGCAAGACGGCCTATACACTGGAGATTTGGCCGGGGTATATCGAGGGTGAGAACAGTCTGGAGTTTCTGTCCTATACCACGGGGAACTGGGATCTGTATCGGGACGGACAGCTGAGCGTGAGTGGCGAGACTGTGGAAAATGGGGATCTGGCGTTCGCGGTGTATCAGTATGAAGTGACGACGTACTTCAGTCTGAAGCAATATCTGGTGCTGTGCGCGGGGATGATCCTGCTGGCTGTCGGGGTTACGGTACTCAGTCGGAAGATGTTCGTATAAACCAACAGGCAGGGGGCAGAAAAACTTTCCTAAGGAGAGGCTAGATTGATCGCCTCGAACGTGGAAAATTTTTCTGCCCCCTGCCGTCCGTCTATCATAACCCGCAATAATAAGAATCCATCCACTGCAGCCTTCGCTCCACAAACGCCTTCACAAATTCCGTCTGCTCCCGCCCGATGGCTTTATCCCATGTGGCATTCTCCCGTTCCAGTACCCTGTTATATTCCAGCGTTCCGTATAATTGCTCTATCAGCTCCTGCAGATATTCCTCTGTCAGCACCGTACTGCGCAGCTGCATATACGTTTCTTTCAGACCTTTTACCGTCTCTTCCGGCCAGACCTCCATCAGACGTTCTACGGTCTGATCTCCGGTATACAACGAATCGAAGCCCTCATATACACAATAGTCCAGATTTTGTCCAAAGCTGGCATCCATATCCCATGGAAGCTTCTGCACGGTATAACTGCCATCGGTTTCCCTGGTAAATATCATGTATTGATTTTTGGCTGAATTATCAACTCCTGTAATCAGCATCAGGAAGATATCCATTTTATACAGGCCTTCCAAATCGAAGTTCAGGTTCAATACACTCTCCGGCTCTCTTCCATCCATAAATTCCCGGTATGCTTTCAGAACCTCATAGACCTCATCCAGATCGTTTTCATTTTTCCGATCCACGATGAATTCCCCGCACTGAAGTGATTTCATACCTCCCCAGCGCTCCACATCGCTCCAGAAATCAGAATCGTCCGGCCAGGTTTTTACCTGTACCAGGAAATGCTTTTCTGTATCCAGTCCTACGGTTTTAAAATCCATGGGTTCGTGAAGCAGATAGAGTCCTCTGTACGCTCCATCCTGAAACAGCTCTATATATCGGCCCTGATATGTCCCGAAGCTGTTGATTGCGTTCCAGATTTCCGTCGCCAGCTGTTCGCGGATTTTACTCTCATCCAGCCCCATGGCCCGCAAGATCCAGTCGTCATCCTTCCGCAGATCCAATAATTGCTGCTTATTACTGTTTCCACCGGTATCCAGAAGATTCAGCTTATATCCCTGTTTATAATATACTCTGCTGGCAGAGCCTCGCACATGATACTCGCAGCGGCTGACCGTTTTGTAATCGCCACGCTCCTTTGCTGTGTTGAAAAGAACCATGTTACCATATGTTCGCTCTGCTTCCGTCTGCTCTGCTTCGTCCTCTAAAAGCATCACCGGAAGACCGGTAACGTAAATCCGGCCTTTCTGATAGCTCTCATCATTGTACACGATGTACTCCAGCGCCTGTGCATTTTGAATACATTCATCCAGTTCCGGGAATTTCTCCTTATCCGAAAACGCTATTTGGTATTCTCCGGACACTTCGATATCTCCCCGCCAGTCATCTGCTGTCTGGGAAATCAGATAGGCTCTTTCTTCCCCTTCTGCGTAGACCGGTAAGGTCGTTCCCTCAAAATACAGTTCATACTCAATGTTTTCTTCCCGGCGCTGTTCGCAGATTTTTGCCGTCTCCTGTTCATTCAGCATCGGCACAGCCATGACACAGCGTTGCTCCTGATACAGCATAAATCCGCCCAAGACACATGTCAGCGCCAGACTTACCCCCAAAAATACCTTCTTCAGGAACATGCTGTTCCCCCCTCATTTATCTCCTGTCTTTTCTGTCAGCGACCTAACAGTATATACCCTGCGTTTTCACAGAGTACCTCCACCCCCTGGAGTTTCTCTATATTCTGCTCATAATCCAGCCGGTCCACATAGAGAACCGCATCGCCTTTTTCACCGAGAAAGGCCTCGATTCCGCCGTCCTGACAGTGGAAATCGCCGCTGATCTCGGCTACGAACAGCATATTCTGTTCCCAGTCGCCGATGGCAGCCGGATCCTCGCCGGGGACGTAGACGTAGGCTTTCTCTCCGGCGTATGGCGCGTCCCGGCTGACGCTCTCCCGGATAAAGAGCTGGAAGGGATCGCCGTGAGCCTCACGGATGACGTGGAAGTACGCGTTTTTCATGTATATTGTGACAAGCACGAGGCTGGCGACTGTGGCTGTTATCCCCACCAGGGTACGAATCCCGGAGAATTGTCCACATTTTTGTTCCGTTTTTCCACTGTCATTTTCAGATGATTTTTCACTTTCAGATTCTGTGACGCGTTTCTCTTCTCCAGCCAGCGGCAGCCGAATCAGCCACCCCAGTATCGCCGCCGCTCCCAGTGCCAGTGGCACAGTACAGGGGTAGCAGTACCAGATGAGCTTCGTTCCGATGACGGAAAAGCCCAGAAATGGCAACAGAAACCACAGAAGGATGCCGCCGCCCTGCTCAAGCACTGTCCGGTTCCAGGCCTTTTTTCGCCACATATATAACAGGCCGCACAGGATTCCGACTACACAGATCAGCAGCTGCCAGCGGTAGATGAAGCCCTCGGCTCCGAATACCATATCGTAGTAGAAGCTGAACGGAAGCTGATGTCCCTCGAAGTTGGTGCTTCCGGTGCGGGCCAGCAGATCCACTTCGATCATGTTTTTCAGGAAGAACAGGCCGTCTTTCGTGAAGCGCCAGCCAAACCATAAAAGCAAGGGCGCAAAAACGGACAGCAGGAAGCCGCCCCATTCTTTCTTTTTGAACCGCAGCATTTCCCCATTTGCCAGCAGGTAGATGCCGCCAATGGCCATGATCATCCCCGCATGCCAGCTTTTGGTCAGGAATGCCAGGGAAAACATCAGGCCGCAGAGGTATACGTTTTTATGATTTTTCTTTACGGACAGCATGGCCAGCATAGCCAGCGTGAAGAACAATAGATAGAGGGAATCCGCGTCGCCTGCCCGGGCCAGATGGGCCGACAGTGGTCGTTCATTGGCGCAGAAAAAGCCCAGTACCAGAAGCGATGCCTCTTTACTGTAATGCTTCGCAAAGAGGGCGCAGGAGATTCCGGCCAGCAGATAGGCAAGCGCCGATGTAAAACGCAGGCCAAAGACGCTGTAACCAAACAGCCGAAAGCCCAGCACGATGCCCCAGTAACTGATAGAGGGCTTCAGATTCCAGTCATCCACCCGATAATTATAGGTATGCTGAATATAGTCGCCGTTCTGAATCATTTCGTAGGCGTTGACACCGTGGCGGGCCTCATCCCAGGAATCCACGTATTTCACGTCCAGACAGCGAAAGCAGTAAAAGGCAAGCACCAAAGCGCCTGCCGCAAAAAAGATCCAGTAATATTTTTCAAACAGTCCGAGCAAGCGTCTGTAAAATTTCGTAAATCTTTCTGTAAATTTTTTCCCAGTAACCATATACTTCCCCCAAATCATAAAGCCAGGCTCTCACTTATGATTTTTAAATATGATTTATTCCAGCATTTCTTTCAATGTTCCGCAATATACGCTGTACATCACCGTCGCAAACTGGTCATAACCCGCTGCGCCCGGATGCAGGGCGTCACCCTCTTCGAAATTTGCGTCGCTGTTGTGCATGAATCCAAGGGGAATCAGCACAATATTTTTCTTGCCTTTGAATTTCTTTGCCATGGCCTTCGCCAGATCCATGACACGCTTGTCGGATCGGTTTTTAAACTCACCCGGCAGGAAAGCGCTACCATCCTGCTTCACCATGGTTCCTATTTTCTCCTGGTCGCCCCAGTACAGGGTATTCACCAGATAAATGGGGATATCCGGGTCGTGACGACGGATATTGTCCACCATCCGGGCAATGGCGTTCACGGTATCAGCAGGGTCATCCTTCAGGCCGTTGGTTCCCAGGAAAATCTGAATAGCGTCCGGATCAATGCCCGTGGACAGCTTGTAATATTTCCAGTCGAACATCTTCTGAACCGGATCGTAAAAGGGCTGGACTCCTTCGTCATTGCCATCGGAATAGAACTTGGTGGGCTCCAGGTAATCCTGGGCCGAAAAGCCGCTCCGTCCCTCATGGCTGTACCGCGTCCAGCCTCTTGTGCCCGCAAAAGTGATCTGGTCCCCTGACAGATGGTAGATGGTCCGATACCATTCCCGTCCGTCCGAAAGACTGTCTCCGATATTTACGAGCGAATATTCCCCCTCAAGCTTCTCTACCACATGAAGAGTGCTTTTCAGGGTTATCACTTCATTTACATTATAATCAAATACAGTCAGAGTCAGGTCGTATTCACCCACCTGCTCCTCTTTGCCGGTCACGGAGAACCGATCTTCCAGGTTCTCGCCGATCTCGCAGTCCCAGTTGCAGGCATAACCATCCCGCAGACCGGACCAGACGACCTCATCGTCATAGAGTTCCACAGTGCTTCCCACTGCCACATAGACGTCCTCCGGCAGATAGGCCTCCACCTGAGGCTTGTATTTCTTAAGCTCCATCTGTAACATGACATTCCAGACCAGCAGACCGACGATAACTGCTGCCGGAATTATGAGAAGAAGCTTCTTTTTACTTCTGATTCCGCTCAATGTTTGTCTCCTTACAGATAAATATGGGCCGGTGCTTGGTCTCCATATAGGTCTTCGCCAGGTACTCGCCCAGGATTCCGATACAGAACAGCTGGATACCGCCCAGAAAAATAATGATACAGGTCATAGACGGCCAGCCGGACACCGGATCTCCGTAGAGCACTGTCCGAACGATAATAAAACACAGCGCCAGAAACGCCACAATGCAGAAAAAGACTCCCAGAAACGCAGCCATTACCAGGGGCGCTGTCGTAAAGCCCACGATGCCCTCAATACTGTATATCAGCAGCTTCCAGAACGACCATTTGGTCTCCCCGGCGCTCCGCTCCACATTTTCATACTCCAGCCACTTGGTGTTGAAACCGACCCAGCCAAACAGCCCCTTGGAAAATCGGTTATACTCCCCTAACCGAAGTAACTCATCCACAAACTGCCGGGTCATCAGCCGGTAATCCCGGGCTCCGTCCACGATATCCGTCTTGGACAGCCGGTGCATCAGCGCGTAAAAGCGTCTTGCAAAGAAGGAACGGATCGGCGGTTCCCCCTTTCTAGTCACACGGCGGGTCGCCACGCTGTCGTAGTCCTCCGTCGTAATAATCCGGTACATTTCCGGAAGAAGGCTCGGCGGATCCTGCAGATCCACGTCCATAATCGCCACATAATCGCCGTCCGCATAGGACAGGCCGGCATACATGGCTGCTTCTTTTCCGAAATTCCGGGAAAAGCTCACATATTTCACACGGTCATCCTGCTCTGCCAGCTTCTTCATTTCCATGAGGCTTGCATCCCGGGAACCATCATTTACAAATAATACTTCCAGCCGCACCTGAGGCATCTCCCCTGCGGTCTTCGCAATCGCGTCATAAAAGATAGGAATCGCTTCCTGCTCATTGTAACAGGGAACAATAATTGAAATCTTGTCCATAGCTATTTTTCTTTTTCTTTCTCCTCGTCGTCAAAACCGCGAATCTGGTCAATCAGGAAGGGCGGACGGTTTCTCGCCGCGTCGAAGGCTCTCCAGATATACTCGCCCAGAATTCCCAGCATTACCATGGTCACACCAAAGGAAAACAGCATCAGTACCATCATAGAAGTCCACCCGGGCACGTCCTCCACGCCGGTCAGCCGCTGTACCATCAGTACAATCGCCCAGATAACAGCTCCTGCCGCGTATACACCACCCAGTCCGGTCATAAAGCGCACCGGGAAATAGGAAAAGCTCATCATGGAATCTACAACCAGCTTGATTTTCTTCGACAGAGTCCACCGGGACTCACCGATCTCTCTGGCTTTCCGGTGGAAATAAACCTTCTCGGTCTTGAAGCCTACCCAAAGCACCTGCAGAGTTAATGCGGAGTTCTTCTCGTCCAGCATCAGCAGCACTTCAATGACCTGGCGGTCCAGAAGATAACAGTCAAAGCCGCCTTTGGGCATATTTTTCATAATCAGCTTCCGGGTAATGGTATAGTAGAGGTTGGCGAAAAACTTCTGAATGGCACCCTCGTCGCGGTCGGCTCGTACCGCCAGAACCACCTTATTGCCCTCTTTCCATTTCTCGTAAAGCTGCAGGATCAGCTCGGAATCCTCCTGCAGATCTGCCTGCTTGGTCACTGCACAATCGCCGGTGCAGACAGAAAGACCCGCCAGAATGGCAGAGTGCTCGCCAAAGTTTCTGGAAAGCTTCACCAGTCTGACCTTGTCATCCATATCGCGGATCTGATTCATGATTTCCCAGGAATTATCGCCGGATCCGTCGTCCACGAAGACAATCTCGTAATCCTCCAGCTTATGCAGAATCTTCTCTTTCATGTCCTCATAGAGGAGCATCAGGGTATCGGAGTTCCAGTATACCGGAACGATAATTGAAAGCTTGCTCATCGTCTGCGGGTTCCTCCCACTTCTTTGATAAATTCATCGTAATCGCGGATGTATTCGTGACCGTCGTAATGGGTGTTAGCCAATACTAATAATACGGAATCCGCGCTGAAATCGTACATATCCTTCCAGAGCATGGTGGGCAGATAGAGTCCCATACGGGGACGGTTCAGCTCGATGATATCCTCCTCGAAACCATTGTCCACGCGCACCTTGCTGGATCCGCTCACGTTGATAAGGACGAATTCAGAATTGCGGTTGGCGTGCTGGCCCCGGACTACTTCACTATCAGAACCATAGATGTAGAAAACACGCTGAATGTCAAAAGGAATATCCTGCGCTCCCTCTACAACCACCAGCTTTCCACGCTCATCGCCCAGATCACCGAATTCCAGAATCTTGTACTGATCTTTAATACTCATATTTTCTCTCCCAGATTTATTAAAATGCGTCATTCTTAAAACGCATTGATTGCGTCAATGACGTAAGACTGTTCTTCCTCTGTCATGCCGTTGTACATGGGCAGAGAAAGTACCTGTGACGCGTACTGCTCGGTAATGGGGAAATCGCCCTTCTTATAACCCAGATACTGATAAGCCTCTGACAGATGGGGCGGAATCGGATAGTGAATAATCGTTCCGATCTCCTTTTCCTCCAGATATTTTTTCAGCTCGTCGCGCTGCTCGCTTCTGACTACAAACTGATGCCATACGGCGGTGGCTCCCTCCTGTACTCCCGGAAGAATCAGTTTGTCGTTCTGAATCTCCGCAAGATATCTGGCTGCAATCTGGCGGCGCTCCTCCTCGCATTCCTCCACATGGCGCAGACGCACACGAAGAAGTCCCGCCTGCAATTCATCCAGACGTGAGTTAGCTCCGACTACCTTGTTGTAATAGCGTTTTTCACTCCCATAATTGCGATACACACGGAAATCCTCAGCCAGTCCCGCGTCCTTCACAACCACTCCGCCGCCGTCGCCAAAAGCACCGATGTTCTTGGAAGGATAGAAGGAAAAGCAGCCCACATCTCCGAAGGTTCCGGTCATCTGACCATCAAAACAGGCTCCATGGGACTGGGCACAGTCCTCCACCAGCTTCAGATTGTATTTTTCCGTCAGCTTCTTGACTTCGGCCATGTTGGAGGCCTGACCATAGAGGTGTACCACCAGAATCGCCTTGGTGCGCTCGGTGATTTTCTCCTCGATCTTGGATACATCGATATTGTAATACGGATTCGGCTCCACGAAAATCGGGGTCGCGCCGTTCATGGTGATCCCCATAACGCTGGCAATGTAAGTATTGCCCTGGACGATGACCTCATCGCCCTTACCGATACCCAGCAGACGAAACGCGATCCACAGTGCATCCAGACCGCTGGCCAGACCCACGCAATGATTGCCGCCTGTATAAGCCGCAAATTCCTCCTCGAAGCTTTTTACCTCATTGCCCAGCACATACCAGCCGGAGCGAAGCACCTCAAGGGCCTTTGACTCAAATTCCTCCTGATACCGGAAGAAGCCTCTATCCATACGGTTTGCCATAATCTTCATTTTACAGCCGCCTCACTTTCTATCCTTTGCAGCAGACCTGCTTTTCTCTTTCCCGGAAATGGGCAGATCTATGCCTTATAAAATACATTACTCGCATGTATCATCATAACACGCGTTGAAATATTCGTCAATCGGCTTTCCATCCGCTTCAGTCAGCAAAAGGGTCAGCTTCTCCGCGCCGGTTCCATTCAGATGATCCACGTCGATATAATCGTCCGCTGTCAGCTCCAGGTACTCCGTCTTCGCCAGATTGAAATCCAGATACTCCACGCCGAAACGCTCCGCCAGCTCCTGCACGTAAGCATGAGCCGGATCGTAGGGGCCGATGGCCTTCAGATACTGATCCAGACTGGGCGCGGTTACGAACACCAGACGGATTCCGTTTTTCTGGCAAAAGCTTACGATTCTTTCTATATAAGAGACAGGATACGCCGTATCCAGCTTCATGTCATCGGCCACTTTGCCGAAATTGTCCCACCAGGTAATGGCGTCCACGTCCAATCGCGCGTCAGACCAGACGAAGCCCCGGCCTGCGTACCGGTCATTTTCCACGGTCACCGGCTCATAATTCCGGTAGCCTTCGGTCTGCTTCTTCGCCAGATTTTCCCGCACGTATGCGAAGTCTCCCAGCTCCTGCCAGCTGCGCCGGAAGGGAAAGAAGCGGTTCGTGTAATTCTTCGCCTCTGTGGTGGTCAGCAGGAAAGAAAGCTTATTCAAAGAAGGCCGCATATAGTCGGAAATGATATTGGCCTGCACCAGGTCACGGTCTTCGCTGTCCATAAACAGGAACTTGTAGTGCATATCCAGATAGACGGTTTTCAGCTCGTAAAGTCTGGCTGCCTCCCGCAGAAGATAGTAGGATGTATCGTAATTCTGGGAAGAAGATCCCAGATTGTATGCTGTCCTTCCGGTCAGTTCTTCGTAGAGTTCCGGGTCGTAGGCCCGGTAGCAATGGGAGCTTCCCAGGAACAGGGTATCAATCTCCTCGCCTGCGTCGGCGCGCTCATAAAGCTCATGCATAGTTAGTCTTGTATAGCTTTGACTGTCGTCCATCAGGAGGTAATTACAGAGTCTGATGAGACCGCAGAGCAGGGCTATAACTGCCACTATCATCAAAAGCCATCCGAACAGGGTTTGTTTTTTTGTTTTCACGGAAACTGAAGCCTCCTTTCTGATCAGATAGATGGACGGACGTTCGGCCGCGCCAATTCGCAAAACCGCTCCTGCGGAGCTCTCCGCTGCTTCGCAGCTCATTTTTGCTCATTACCTGGCGCTCATCTCATGCTTCTGTATAGCAGGATTCTTATGCAAGCATAAAATCCTGCCACACAGAAGCATGGCCGAACTGTTACTTAAAACTGTGTATACAGAAATCCGCTGGTATCATAAGCCGCGCCGTATACGCCAAAAATGAGTACAGCCCCAAGCAGCACTGTATATATCAGGCACCGCATCACTGCATTCCGCTCCCGAATCCAGCTTTGTAACGCGAAGCCTTTTTCATTCAGCACGTCCTTCGCTATCACAGCCAGAATGCCAAACACCAACAGCACCCACTCGAAACCGCCAAGCTGCATACCCGCAAAATCCTGCAAACGGAAATTCGTGAGAATCACCCTCAGCATTCCCTTTAAATCTCCCAGGGAGTTCACCCGGAACACCATCCAGGTGGCGTCAATGAACAGGAATATCAGTACACGTTTCACTGCGCGCGGCACTTTCCAATTCTTAATATCGAAAATCTGGCCGATGCCATGCAGCAGTCCCCACAGCAGAAAATGAAAGCCGGTTCCGTGCCAGATACCGCTGACCCCGAAGGTAATCAGGATATTGACGGCTCTGCGAAAGCGCCCCCTGCGGCTGCCCCCCAGCGGAATATACACATAATCCCGAAGAAAGCTGCTTAAGGAAAGATGCCACCTGCGCCAGAAATCCTGCACCGAATCCGCCTGATAGGGTCTCCTGAAGTTCGCAAGCAAATCAAAGCCCAACAGTCCGGCAATTCCTCTTGCCATATCCGTATAGCCTGCGAAATCGCAGTAAATCTGGAAAGCGTAAAGTACCGTCACCAGAATGATTTCCACGCCGCCGAAGGCCCCAAACTGGCTGTACACCGCATTGACCGGAATGGCAATGCGATCCGCAATCAGGAGCTTTTCGCACAGACCCCAGAGCAATAACAGGGCGCTTCGCCGGATACGCTCCAGATCACGTACCGGGAGCGTACCTATATTCTGGATCTGTCGGAGCAGATTGCCGCTGCGCTCGATGGGTCCCTGTACCAGCTTCGGGAAAAAAGCCTGGAACAGGGCGAAATTCAGGAGATTATGCTCAGCCCGCACGGTTCCGCGGTAGACATCGGTTAAATAGCCGATGGCCTGAAAGGTATAGAAGGAAATGCCGATGGGCAGGGCGATATTGCTGCGGTTGTATTTGAAAAAGCAGAGGACCGCCACGTGAAATCCTACGACTGCCACAAAAACGCCCGTTGCCAGGCTGCTTTTTTTCTGCTCTGAAGCAGAACTTTTTCCGGCTTCCGGCATTGCATTTGATTCTGCCTCAGCTTTTTTTCCGCCGCTTGAAATTCCATATTTTTCCAGTGTCAATCCAGCCACCCAGGTCACCAGTGTGGACCCGATCAGCACCGCCAGATACTTTGTCCCAAAGGTCCCTAAAAAAACATAACTGGCCGCAAGAAGCCACACTGTCCGGAACCGTCCGGGCAGCATTAGATATACAAGCCATACGATTGGAAAAAAGACCAGAAAGGCCAGCGAAGTAAATCCCATACTTTCCTCCCTTTATTCCTGCACTTTTCCGAAAAACCGGCCATCCGCAGGCCATTTCCCATAAAGAAGAAAATCAAGCAGCCGTACCCGCTTCGTAACCGCGATAATCGCCGCAGTAATGGCACTCATGGCGATAAAGGACGCCAGCACGAACAGGAACCATCCTGCCGAATACTGCGCATACACCTGTCCCCGGTTCAACACCGTGGCGAAATGGAAATGCACCACATAAATCTCCAGGGTATAGCCGCCCAGCCAGGCCAGAAACTTTTTGAACCGGTTCGGACCGCATTTCCACAGAAGCCAGCAGACCGCTACGCAGCCCAGAAAGGAAGCAATGATCTGCCGCCCCAGTAAAAGAAGCGTGGTCACGTCCTGAAGATCCAGCAGTACC
>CAKROP010000028.1 GCA_934373375.1 uncultured Anaerosacchariphilus sp. | reverse complement strand
TATGATGACAACTACATCGAGTCCGAGTGGTGGGCGCTGAAGGAAATCTGGAAGAAGGGCCTGTTGTACAAGGGCTTCAAGATCGTTCCCTACTGTCCGCGCTGCGGCACCCCCCTTTCCAGCCATGAGGTAGCACAGGGCTACAAGCAGGTAAAGGAGCGTTCTGCTATCGTCCGCTTCAAGGTAAAGGATGAGGACGCATACTTCCTGGCATGGACCACTACACCCTGGACTCTGCCGTCCAACGTGGGCCTGTGTATGAATCCGGATGACACCTACGTAAAGGTAAAGGCAGCAGACGGCTACACTTACTATCTGGCAGAAGCTCTGGCAGACAAGGTACTGGACGGTCTCGCAGAGGAAGGAAAGCCCGCTTACGACGTTCTGGAAAAATATGTCGGAAAAGATCTGGAGTACAAGGAGTATGAGCCGCTGTTCGCATGCGCCGGAGAGGCAGCAGCAAAGCAGCATAAAAAGGGCTTCTATGTAACCGTAGACAACTATGTAAGCATGTCCGATGGTACCGGTATCGTCCATATCGCTCCGGCTTTCGGTGAAGACGACGGCCGCGTGGGAAGAAAGTATGACCTTCCCTTTGTACAGTTTGTAGACGGTAAGGGAAACATGACCTCAGAGACACCGTACGCAGGCATGTTCGTAAAGAAGGCTGACCCGGAAGTCCTGAAGGATCTGGACGCAGAGGGCAAGCTGTTTGACGCGCCCAAGTTCGAGCATGATTATCCGTTCTGCTGGCGCTGCGACACACCGCTTATCTACTATGCGCGTGAGTCCTGGTTCATCAAAATGACTGCGGTAAAGGACGACCTGATCCGCAATAACAATACCATCAACTGGATCCCGGAGAGCATCGGTAAGGGACGTTTCGGCGACTGGCTGGAGAATATTCAGGACTGGGGCGTGAGCCGTAACCGTTACTGGGGAACTCCGCTGAATATCTGGGAGTGTGAAGGCTGCGGACACCAGGAGTCCATCGGAAGCCGCGAGGAGCTCTATGAGATGAGCGGTGACGAGAAGGCCAAGACTGTGGAGTTCCACCGTCCGTATATCGACCAGATCACCATGAAGTGCCCGCACTGCGGCAAGACCATGCGCCGTGTACCGGAGGTACTGGATTGCTGGTTCGACTCCGGAGCTATGCCCTTTGCGCAGCATCATTATCCGTTCGAAAATCAGGAGCTGTTCCATCAGCAGTTCCCGGCGCAGTTTATCTCAGAGGCCGTAGACCAGACCAGAGGCTGGTTTTATTCCCTGCTGGCAGAGTCCACTCTTCTGTTCAATAAGGCACCGTATGAGAACGTTATCGTTCTGGGACATGTACAGGATGAGAACGGCCAGAAGATGAGTAAGTCCAAGGGAAATGCGGTGGATCCCTTCGACGCCCTAGAGAAATACGGCGCAGACGCCATCCGCTGGTATTTCTACATCAACAGCGCGCCCTGGCTGCCTAACCGTTTCCATGGAAAGGCCGTACAGGAAGGACAGCGCAAATTCATGGGAACCCTGTGGAACACCTACGCGTTCTTCGTGCTGTATGCCAACATTGATGAATTTGACGCAACGAAGTATGAGCTGAACTACGATTCCTTAAGCGTTATGGATAAATGGCTTCTGTCCAAGCTGAACACCGTAGTGGGCGAGGTAGACGATAACCTGAATAACTACCGGATCCCGGAGGCGGCAAGAGCCCTTCAGGAGTTCGTAGACGATATGTCCAACTGGTATGTACGCCGCAGCCGCGAGCGTTTCTGGGCAAAGGGTATGGAGCAGGATAAGATCAACGCTTATATGACCCTGTACACATCTCTGGTAACTATTTCCAAGGCAGCAGCGCCCATGGTTCCCTTCATGACAGAAGAGATTTACCAGAATCTGGTAAGAAGCATTGATAAGACTGCGCCGGAAAGCATCCATCTGTGCGACTTCCCGGTTGTAAATAAGGCATGGATCAACGAGGAGCTGGAGCGTGACATGGACGAGGTTCTGAAGATCGTTGTGATGGGACGTGCGTGCCGTAACACCGCGAACATCAAGAACCGTCAGCCCATCGCTCAGATGTATGTGAAGGCGCCCTACAAGCTGGCTGAGTACTACTGTGAGATCATCGAGGATGAGCTGAATGTGAAGAAGGTAGACTTCACCGACGACGTCCGCGCATTTACCACATACAGCTTCAAGCCGCAGCTGAAGACCGTAGGACCCAAGTATGGAAAGTGCCTGAACGGCATCCGCCAGCACCTGTCTGAGGTGGACGGCAATACTGCCATGGACGAGCTGAAGGAGAAGGGAAGCCTTACATTTGACGTAAATGGTACAAATGTGGTATTATCGGAGGAGGATCTGCTGATCGACATGGCACAGACCGAAGGCTTTGTATCCGACGGCGACAACAGTATCACCGTAGTGCTGGATACTAAGCTGACGCCGGAACTGATCGAGGAGGGCTTTGTCCGCGAGATCATCAGCAAGGTGCAGACCATGCGTAAAGAGGCAGATTTCCAGGTAACCGACAAGATCGTGATTTCCTGCAAGGACAATGAGAAGATCGAACAGCTTATCAAGGCCAATGCAGATCAGATCAAGTCCGAGGTTCTGGCAGTGGATGTGAAGTTCGACGAAGCCAATGGCTACGTGAAGGACTGGAGCATCAACGGCGAGAACGTTACCATGGGCGTAGAGCGCGCGTAAGCGCGTTCTGGTCTTGCAGCACGAAATGATGCGGACAGCATAATTTCTGTGCATTGCGAAGCGTGTCACTGTGAACGGAGTGAACAGTGATAAACGGTATCAAAGAGGAGGAAACTATTATGAGTAAGAGACCCTTCGACAAGGAACTCTTTAAGAGAAGCGTAGTTTACAACGTGAAGACTCTGTACCGGACACCCATTGAAGAGGCAACACAGCACCAGATTTTTCATGCGGTAGCGCTGGCTACCAAAGACGCGATCATCGACGCATGGATTGCGACCCAGGAGCAGATGAAAAAGCAGGATCCGAAGATCGTGTATTACATGTCCATGGAATTTTTGATGGGCCGTGCTCTTGGCAATAACCTGATTAACCTGACCTATTATGACGAAGTAAAGGAAGCTCTGGAGGAGCTGGGCTGCGATCTGAACGTGATCGAGGATCAGGAGCCGGACGCAGCTCTGGGAAATGGCGGTCTGGGAAGACTGGCAGCCTGCTTCCTGGATTCTCTGGCAACCCTGGGCTATGCGGCATACGGCTGCGGTATCCGTTACCGCTATGGTATGTTCAAGCAGAAAATTGAGAACGGCTATCAGAAAGAGATTCCCGACGACTGGCTTGTGGACGGCAATCCCTTCGAGCTCCGCCGTCCGGAGTACGCGAAGATTGTCAAGTTCGGCGGCTACGTAGACGTAGAAGTCGATCAGAACGGCAAGAACCATTTTATCCAGAAGGGCTATCAGGCCGTACGGGCTATCCCCTGCGACCTTCCGGTAGTAGGCTATGGCAATAACGTAGTGAATACCCTTCGTATCTGGGACGCAGAGGCCATGAATACCTTCCGTCTGGACGCCTTCGACAAGGGCGATTATCAGCAGGCCGTTGAGGAAGAGAACCTGGCGAAGCTGCTGGTAGAGGTTCTGTACCCCAATGACAACCATATGGCAGGCAAGGAGCTGCGTCTGAAGCAGCAGTATTTCTTTATCTCCGCCAGCGTGCAGGAGGCCATTGCCCGTTATAAGAGAAACCATGACGACATCCGCAAGTTCTACGAGAAGGCGGCGTTCCAGCTCAACGATACCCATCCGACCGTAGCGGTAGCCGAGCTGATGCGTATCCTCATCGACGAGGAAGGCCTGGAGTGGGACGAGGCATGGGAGGTCACCACCAAGACCTGCGCTTATACCAACCACACCATCATGGCAGAGGCCCTGGAGAAATGGCCCATCGAGCTGTTCTCCCGTCTGCTTCCCCGTGTATATCAGATCGTGGAGGAGATCAACCGTCGTTTTGTACTGGATATCCAGGCAAAATATCCGGGCGATCAGGAGAAGATCCGCAAGATGGCTATCATTTACGACGGACAGGTCAAGATGGCGCATCTGGCTATCGCGGCAGGCCATTCTGTAAACGGCGTAGCGAGACTGCATACAGAGATCCTGAAAAAGCAGGAGCTGAAGGATTTCTACGAGATGATGCCGGAGAAGTTCAACAATAAGACCAACGGTATCACCCAGCGTCGTTTCCTGCTTCACGGCAATCCGCTGCTGGCTCAGTGGGTGACCGACCACATCGGCGACGAGTGGATCACCGACCTGTCCCAGATCAGTAAGCTGAAGGTTTACGCAGACGACGAGAAGGCGCAGCAGGAGTTCATGAACATCAAGTATCAGAACAAGGTGCGTCTGGCAAAATACATCCAGGAGCACAACGGCGTCACCGTAGACCCGCGCTCTATCTTCGATGTACAGGTGAAGAGACTGCATGAGTACAAGCGTCAGCTGCTGAACATCCTGCATGTGATGTATCTGTACAATAAGATCAAAGAGCATCCGGATATGGAATTCTATCCGAGAACCTTTATCTTCGGCGCCAAGGCTGCAGCAGGCTACCGCCGCGCGAAGCTGACCATCAAGCTGATCAACTCCGTGGCAGACGTGATCAACAACGATGCGTCCATCAATGGTAAAATCAAGGTTGTATTCATCGAGGATTACCGTGTCTCCAACGCCGAGCTGATCTTTGCTGCAGCAGACGTATCCGAGCAGATCTCTACCGCCAGCAAGGAGGCATCCGGTACCGGTAACATGAAGTTTATGCTGAACGGAGCCCTGACCATCGGAACCATGGACGGCGCAAATGTCGAGATGGTAGAAGAGATGGGCGAGGAGAACGCCTTTATCTTCGGTCTGAGCGCAGACGAGGTTATTAACTATGAGCAGCATGGCGGCTACAATCCCATGGATATCTTCAACAACGATCAGGAGATCCGTCACGTGCTGATGCAGCTGATCAATGGTTATTACGCACCGCAGGATCCGGAGCTGTTCCGTGATCTGTATGATTCCCTGCTTAACACCAACAGCAGCGATCGGGCAGATACCTACTTTATCCTGAAGGATTTCCGGTCTTACGCAGAGACACACGCGAAGATCGAGGCTGTATATCGGGATGAGAAGCAGTGGGCGAAGAAAGCCCTCTGGAACACCGCATGCAGTGGCAAGTTCTCTTCCGACCGCACCATCCAGGAGTACGTGGATGATATCTGGAATCTGGATAAGATGACAGTGGAGCTTCCGAAAGAGGATACAGAAGTCAGTGGCAAAAAGGCTGCAAAATAAAATGTAAATGACAAAAGGACAGGCGTTTTCGGGCGTCTGTCCTTTTTGCGATCCGCCGGTTGCAAAATGGGGTGAAATCGTGTATGGTTAAGAAAAAGGGGGTCAGGCTTATGTATAATGAACATCAGAAACCTTACCATATCGGCTTTGTAAATGAGGTGGAAGCCCGCTATGCGATCCTGCCGGGCGATCCGGGACGCGTGGAGAAGATAGCGGCGCATCTTGCGAACCCGCGGTTTGTGGCCCGGAACCGGGAATATACCACCTGGGTCGGGGAGCTCGAGGATGAGCCGGTTTTAGTTATGTCAACCGGAATGGGAGGACCGTCTGCAGCCATCGGTATCGAGGAGCTGCATCAGATTGGTGTGGATACGGTCATCCGCATCGGCACCTGCGGCGGCATGGCCCTGCCGGTGAAGGGCGGCGACCTGGTGGTGGCCACCGGAGCCATCCGCATGGAAGGCACATCCAAGGAGTATGTACCGGTGGAATTTCCGGCCATCGCCCATCTGGACGTGACCAATGCCCTGGTTCATAGCGCAAAAGAGCTGGGGCATACCTGCCATGCAGGCGTGGTCCAGTGCAAGGATTCCTTCTATGGTCAGCACAGCCCGGAACGGATGCCGGTGGGCTATGAGCTCATGAATAAATGGGACGCCTGGATCAAGGCGGGCTGCCTGGCGTCAGAGATGGAGAGCGCGGCGGTCTTCATCGTGTCCCAGATTCTCGGTATGCGGGCAGGCTGCGTGCTGAATGTACTCTGGAACCAGGAGCGCAGAAAACAGGGGCTCAGTGATACGGAAAGCCAGGATATGACAGCGGCAATTCAGGTGAGCATTGAAGCTATCCGGACCTTGATTTTTGCGGACAAAGAAAATTGAGTTATGTAAATCAAGAAGAAAAGCAGACTGGAATTTCCGGTCTGCTTTTTTGTGGCTGCGCATAAGCTGTAGAATGAGAGAAAAAATAAAAACAGTAGCTTCGATTCTGATTATTTTGATTTTACTGCCCTATGTGGCCGTAGTGTTCTGCACCGGCGAGCTGGCTGGCGGGCAGACCGAGCCTGAGGAGGTTGAACTGGAGCGCTGCGTGGCGCAGATTCTGCCCATGCAGATATCTGTGACCTACGAGACAGAGGCATTGAAGGCTCAGGCGGTGGTGATTCGGACAAATCTTTTACGGGCGGCTATGGAATATTATGGGGCTGCGGACTGGCAGCAGGCCGCCGGGGAGCTCCGGGAAGCGGATTTGGAGGCGCTTGGTTTTTCAGTCTGCACAGAAGGCGAGGCAGAAAAACTCTGGAGTTATGAAAATCGTCAGCGCTATGCGGAAAAAAGCCGGACGGCGGCGGAGGAGACACTCGGGCAGGTGTTGGCGCTGGACGGGGAGTTAAAGGATCTGCCCTACCATGCAGTCAGCGCCGGAAAGACCAGAGAGGGCGGCACACTGGGGAAAGGTTATGCATACCTCACATCGGTGGACTGCGAGGGCGATGTGGAGTCGGCGGATTATCTGCAGATTTCTTATTTCCCGGATATGGAGCTGCCGGTGATCGAAAGCCGGGACAGTGCCGGATATGTGATGTCCGTGCGGTTGGGAGACGAAACACTGACCGGCGAGGCCTTCCGGTTTCGGTACAAACTGAATTCAAGCTGTTTTACAACAGAGGAGACAGACGGGGGCGTCCGCGTCGTCACCCGGGGACTGGGCCACGGCTTTGGCATGAGTCTGTACACGGCGGGACGAATGGCGCTGGCGGGACAGACCTATCGGGAAATTCTGTCTTATTTTTATAAAAATCTGGATTGTATAAGCATCACCGAAAATGGCTATGCTAGGGATAGCGAGAAACAAGCGGAATAAATCATAGAGGTGAAGCTTATGACAGGAAAAAAGAAACGGCAGACCAGCCCGGCGGGCAGAAGGATGGCGACGGTAGCGCTGAGCCTGTGTCTTCTGGCGGGCGTGACTTTGTTTGGCATGTACACAGTGGGTAAGACCGAGGAGCAGCAGCGACAGCTGGAGCAGGAGGTGGCGGACGCGGAAAAAGCGGCGCAGGCCCGGCAGCAGGAGCTGGCGGAAGCGAAAGCCGCCCGGGAACAGAAAGCGGCGGAGACCGGAAGACAGGCTGCGTCGGGAACTGCCAGCCGTGACAGAATGGGTGAAAATGCGGCAGAGACAGCGCAGACGGAAGCAGCTGCGACAGATACCATCGAATTGGAGAGCGAATATGCGGAAATCAGCGTGGACGAGCCTGTAATCATAGAAGCAAACGCAGGCGCGGAAGCACCGCCCTTGTCGTTCTCTGCGGAGACAGACCAGCTTCTCTGGCCCATTGCCGGCAATATTCTGATGGATTACAGCATGGACAAGACAGTCTATTTTTCGACGCTTGATCAGTATAAGTACAATCCGGCTATTATAATAGAAGGAAGTGTAGATCAAAATGTTTTGAGCGCAGCCAGCGGGAAGGTGCTTTCTATTGAAAATGTGGATGAGACCGGCACGACCATCACCATGGATATCGGCAGCGGTTACCAGGTTATCTACGGGCAGCTCAAAGAACCGGCCGTGCAGCAGGGCGACTACGTGCAGGCCGGGGCTCTGATAGGCTATGTGGCGGAGCCTACCCGCTTTTACAGTAAGGAGGGCAGTAACCTGTATTTTCAGGTGCTGAAGGATGGGGAAAGTATCAACCCCAAAGAATTGCTCCCATAAATTACTTTTGTGCACTTTCTGTAGTGGGTGCTTCACGCTGCTCCGAAGGTGCTCCTATCGTATAGAGCAAATTTGCATCGGATTCAATAAGCCGTTCCTTCTGGGGGCGGCTTAATTTTTTGATGGCGCATTCCCGTTTCATGGCCTCCTCTTTCGTCTCAAAGATCTCATAGTAAGCCAGCTCCACAGGCCGGTGCGCTTTCGTATATTTGGCGCCGCGGCCTGCGTTGTGATCCGCCACGCGTTTATTCAGATGATTGGTCCAGCCGGTGTAGAGCGAGCCGTCGCCGCACCGGAGGATGTAGGTGTAATTCATAATTTTCTCCCAGGTAAAGGGGATAAAAACTCCCTTATATGTAGTAGAAATACGGTTGTAAATCATTTTTATTATATATGAAGGAGCTCTTTCATGCAAATCAGATTAAATACAGAGAGGACAGATCGAGCTAAAATACAACTTCAATTAAACAAAAAGAGAGGCTCTGCGATTTGCAGAACCTCTCTGGTTTTTCGCTATTTTACAGTCCGATCGGCATCCTTGCCACAAACACATACATCATAATGAAATGACAGATACTCCCGCCCATCACAAACAGATGGAAAATCTCATGGGAGCCAAAATACTTATGTCTGGCGTCAAACAGCGGCAGCTTCAGCGCGTAGATGATACCTCCCACTGTATAAATAATGCCACCAGCCAGCAGCCAGCCAAAGGCCGCCGGTGACAGGGCATTCAGAATCTGCGTGAAAGCCAGCACGCATACCCAGCCCATGGCGATATACAGCACCGAGGAAAACCATTTGGGGCAGGTGATCCAGAACAGCTTCAGGATAATGCCTGCGATGGCGATGCCCCAGACGATGGCGCAGAGCGTATACCCCACCGTGCCGCCCAGCACAATCAGGCACACCGGCGTATAGGAACCGGCGATCAGCACGAAGATCATGCAGTGATCGATTTTCCGCAGGATACGGTTGGTCCGCTCGGACAGGTTCAGCGTGTGATAGGTGGTGCTGGCCGCATACAGCAGAATCATGCTGACGATGAAAATGCTTAAGGAAATGAGATGGATCTTATCGGGATTGCTGGCCGCCCGAATTAAGAGCGGCGTCGCCGCAAAGGCCGCCATCAGCATGCCGATAAAATGAGTAATCGCGCTTCCCGGATCTTTGATTTCAAACTTCATAGTAACAACCCCTTTCGTTTGGCTATAATATAAATACGGTTTTTAATAATTTGATACGTAGTATTTAAAACTATGTGTAACTATATTCATATTATATGCGGAAAATAAAGAAAGTCAAGGGGATTTTTGCATGCCCGGAAGGTAGTGAGGCTATAAGGCATGCCAGTTCGATTTACCCCAGGGTACTTTCTCGCCCTGCGGGCTCACCTTGCCGCTGCGCTACATCTCACTGTCGGGCTGGCGCCCTATAAAAATAGAAAAAAACAGCCGGAATTGAGCAAGCTCCCTTCCGGCTGTTTTTCTCTATTTTTGCATGCCTTATAGCTTACGCAAAGTATCTCTTCAGCAGGCCCTCGAATGCTTTGCCATGACGAGCCTCATCCTTAGCCATCTCATGAACGGTATCATGAATAGCGTCCAGGTTAGCAGCCTTTGCGCGCTTTGCCAGGTCGAATTTGCCCTCGGTTGCGCCGTGCTCAGCAGCAACTCTCAGCTCCAGGTTCTTCTTGGTGCTGGGGGTAACGACCTCACCGAGCAGCTCTGCGAACTTAGCAGCGTGCTCAGCCTCTTCGTAAGCTGCCTTCTCCCAGTAGAGACCGATTTCCGGATAGCCCTCTCTGTGAGCCACGCGAGCCATTGCCAGATACATACCAACCTCAGAGCACTCGCCGTTGAAGTTTGCGCGAAGGTCTGCAAGGATATCCTCGCTTACGCCCTGTGCAACGCCTACTTCATGCTCAGCTGCCCAGGTAAGACCCCCAGCCTGCTCCTTGAACTTGGATGCCGGAACGCCGCACTGCGGACATTTCTCCGGTGCTGTCTCGCCTTCCCAAACGTAACCACATACTGTACATACCCATGTTTTCATAATCTTGTTCTCCTTTTCTTTTTTGATATTTAAGATTGTCAGTTATTTTTTACTAAATCAGTAACGATTCCTGTTACTGATATTAATATAGCATACGTTCCTGATTTCGTCAAGCATTATTTAAAAATTATTATCAATAAATTTTAAATCCTTCGCTGTCTTATTTCCTATAATATATAGAAGAAACGGCGTCAGGACGTATGTGTCTTCGCGCATTCCTCACAGAGCCCGAAATACTGTACCGTATGCCCTTCGATGATTCCCGGAAATACGTTCTGGGCCTTCTCATCGATAAAGGCCTCGTCGTCCATATGGATGTCAAAGAGCGCATGGCACTTCCTGCATATAAAATGAGAGTGGGGCGCCACATGTCCGTCGAAGCGGTCGGCTCCGTCGGTGGTAATCTTGATAATTTCCCCCAGATCCGTCAGCAGCGCCAGGTTGCGGTAGACAGTGCCGAGGCTGATATTCGGAAATTCCTCCTTTACGTGCAGGTAGATGGTATCTGCGGTTGGGTGGTCATACCGGGACAACAGAAAGCGCTTGATAGACTCCCGCTGGCGGCTGTATTTTAAAGCTGGCATAAAACCCTCCTTTATCTGATAATAATAACGGTTACTGTTTCCTTTATTTTAGCAAATTTTCCGGGAATGTCAATGGAAAAATATGATACTTTTGCGAAAAATGAAGCCCTGCGCCCTGCAGAGAAAATCCGGCGAGTTATATTATGAAGCGTAAAATAACTCTGGAAGAATATCTGGATAAGGTTGACAAACAGTAATCATGCTGTTATAATTCAGTCATAAGTTTTAATAAATTTGTAACATTTAAACTTTTGAGTGAAGAACAACAGCTCTGTGTAATGAGAAGGACGCAGAGCTGCTACAGATAACATTGGAGGAACGATAGCATGCACAAGTTTGCAATGATATGTCTCGCAGGAGCGCTTTGCTTTAGCTTCAGCGGAATCCGCGCGGAGGCAAGCAGCCTGTCACTGGCGTCAGAGGAAGGAATTGCTTCCGTTATGTCAGAGGCGCAGGCAGCAGATCCGGAGGCAGATGAGAAGGTACTGGAGGACATGACCCCATCAGAGTTCGACGGTATCTGCATTGCGAAGGTAAACGATTACGTAAATGTCAGAAGTGAAGCCAGCGAGGACAGTGAGATCGTCGGAAAGCTTTACGATAAGTCCGCAGGAACTGTGGACGGAGAAGAGAACGGCTGGTACAAGATTACATCCGGCAGCGTGACCGGTTATGTAAAGTCTGATTATGTAGTGACCGGCGACGAGGCAGAGGAGCTGGCCAAAGAGGTCGGCAAGCGTGTGGCAACTGTCACCACCCAGACACTGCGTGTCAGAACAGACGCCACCACAGACGCCAGCGTCCTGGGACTGATTGGTGAAGGTGAGGAGTTGACCGTTACCGATGAGCAGGAAGGTTTCGTAAAGGTATCCATCGAGGAAGGCGACGGCTGGGTATCCACCGATTATGTAGATTTGAGAACCGATTTCGTACAGGCGGAATCCAAGGCAGAAGAGGAAGCGCGTCTGGCCAAGGAAGAAGCAGCGAAAGAGGAAGGCAAGAAGAAGGCCGAGAAAGCAGCAGCGAAGACCAAGTCCGACAGCGGTTCAAACGCGGTTGTAGGCAGCGGTTCCGGAAGCAGCAGCGGCAATGCCGTAGTCAGCTATGCAAGTCAGTTTGTGGGCAATCCGTACGTATACGGCGGCACAAGCCTCACCAACGGAACAGACTGCTCCGGCTTTGTTATGGGTGTATACGCGCACTTCGGTGTGGGCCTGCCCCATTCTTCCAGCGCCATGAGAAGCGTAGGATACGGCGTAAGCCTTTCCGAGGCACAGCCGGGCGATATCATCTGCTACAGTGGTCATGTAGCTATCTACTGTGGCAATAACACCGTAGTACATGCCAGCACACCGGCCACCGGAATCAAGTACACCTCTCCGGCGAACTATAAGAGCGTTATCTGTGTAAGACGTATTTTTTAATTTCCAATAGTATAAAATCTGAAGAGGCGGGAATCCGAAATGGTTCCCGCCTCTTTCTGCGCGATGGCACTGTTCGCGCGAAGCCCGCGAGCCATGGATTCCGCAGGAATTCATGGCTGCACGCCGGACTACCGTATAGTCAGACAACACACCATAATTATCAGACACCCACACACAATTTTATGTCACCCACCAAAAACCCTGCTTACAGATTGCACAAAGAAATCCACCTGTCATAAAAATATGCACGAATCCACGTGGATAAGTGAAAAAGATATCCACATAAAAACGGACAAAAAAGCCCATAAAATAAAGTTATCAACCAAGTTATCCACATTATCCACATTTTTGGATGTGTAAAACCAAGGTTTACATAGTATTTTTAAAAACAAATGTTCTGTACAGATTGAATAAAACTGTATAAGACGAAAATAAAGTGGAAAACAGACTTGACTTTTGCGATGTCGAAATATAGTTGGTATTGTCTGATAATTGTGAAAAATCAGGGGATACAAGCGATGGAAAATAAACAAAAAAGTATGCCATGATACTCTAAGCCAAAGCATTTAGAGTATCATGGCAGTATAGGAAGCTTATAAATTATGGCTGCAATGAATACCTACCGGATGGCAACCAGTTTATAGATGGGGTTACCCTTTGCGGAAAACTTCTCCTCATACTCTGTCATGATATTGCCCTCATTCATGGTTGGATCATGATGCAGATCCCTGGAGCAGCCCACAAGCTTCCATCCGGCTTCCTCCACGCTCTCCAGTGAGAAATCGAACAAATCCATATTGTCGGTCTTGAATTCAATCTGACCATCCGCCGCCAGTACCAGATTGTAGCGCGCCAGGAACTCCGTGGAAGTCAGGCGTCGCTTTGCGTGCCGTGCCTTGGGCCAGGGATCGGAAAAATTCAGATAGATCCGGTTCAGTTCCCCATTCGCGAACATCTCCGGCAGCTCCGCCGCGTCCTCGCAGAGGAAATACAGATTCGGCAGCGGTTCTTCTTCCATCTTCTGCAGCGCCCGCAGCAGTACGCTGCTATAGCGCTCCATGCCCAGATAATTAATATCCGGATTTCGTCTGGCCAGCTCCATCAGGAACTGTCCTTTTCCCATACCAATCTCTATATGAATCGGATGATCGTTTCCGAAAAGCTCCTGCCACTTTCCCGGACGCTCTTTGGCATCGTGAACGACATATTCATTAGCGGCAATGGCTTCTTCGGCTCCTTTAACATGCTTCAGTCTCAAAATAGTCCTCCTTTTTGTACGTAAACAGTGTATTTTTTCAGATACATAGAAATGATTTCTTATGGTTTTTGGGTTCCCGGAATAGGAAATCACTGAGAAAAGTAGTTATTTCTAAATTTCGGAGACTCGAAAAACCTTATAAATACGCGGTTTTTTTACATTGTAAACAAAATCGAAAAAAAAATCAAGAAAAATGAAAAAAAGTGCTTGCATTTTTGAAAACCATGCAGTATAATAAATCTTGCGTTGAGGGACAGCCCAAAACGAACAAACAGAACATGCGCGATTAGCTCAGCTGGCAGAGCACCTGACTCTTAATCAGGGTGTCCAGGGTTCGAACCCCTGATCGCGCACT
>CAKROP010000027.1 GCA_934373375.1 uncultured Anaerosacchariphilus sp. | reverse complement strand
GAAGGAGGAACGCTTATGAGCTGGATGAGTGATATCATGCAGGAGATGGACGAGCGGTTTTGGGACTGGACGGATGAGAAGAAAGCCCTATATGCGGAAGTTCGTATGAGTCTCGATTATAATCGGCAGGAGCTGGATGCAGAGACAGCCGACTTTTTTCAGAAACTCATGCCAGAGCATGAGGGGGAATTTTACTGGATGATGGTTTCGGATAACCGGGATTCCACAAACGTGTGTTGCAAGAGTATCGAAGAACTTCAGAACGCAGCGGCGGCATTGATACGGGAGAAGTATAACCTCTATTACAGTCCGGCTTCATACCGTGATTGGAGAGTGGACAAGGCCGTCTGCCATGTTCAGACCCTGTTCATTGATATTGACGATGTGGAAGGGGAGGTTTTCTCTATCATGGACACAGAAGAGATAAAGAACTGGCTGATGGAGACTTATTCCCTTCCCGAGGATATGCTTCCTTGCTGGGTGGTATCATCCGGCCACGGACTGCACCTGTACTACCGGATAGAAGAGCTTGACATGAATAACGAAGAAGAACGGCAGCTTAGGAGCATTTACACTGATTATCTGATACGGTTCTTCCGGGCTGATAAAGCCTGTCGGAATTTGAGCCGGATTTTACGGGTTCCCGGAAGCCATAACGTGAAGCATGAGGAAGTTCTGACAGAATTGCATCCCATCACGCCGGAGCGGGTTTTTGACTTATGGGAAATGGATTTTTTTGAGGCTACAGAGGAAGAAATTGCGGAATATATGCGCCAGAATCAGGAGCAGAAGAACGCCAAGAGCCGGGAGACACGAGCCAGACACAAAGCCGAAAAAGAGGCGGCAGCCAGAGCGGCAGGAAAGTCCGAACCGGAGACGGGAAAAGCAGCCGCAAACAAGGGACGGAAGAAACAGCCGAAAAAAGAGGCAGCCCGGGAAGCAGTACAGCCAAAGGAAGAAAAGCCCATCCGGGAAAAGGGTATGGTATCATATCGAACGGATTTCAAGCCCCATAACCGTTACTGGAATATCATCAAAGACCTGAACAACTACTACTGCCGCCATAATGGACAGATAGAAGGGCACCGGAATCAGTTTTTTCACCTGATGGGGGTATATCTGCAACATGCCATGCCACTGAGTGAAGCCATTGAGTTCATTCTGCCTTACACGGATGGAGAATTTGAAGAAGAGGCGATTCGGACAGTAAGGGCGGTTTATGAGAGTGATGTGCAATACCGTTACCGAAATATTACAATAGCCGGGCTGCTGAATTTCACCCAGCAGGATATTGATGATTCCTATTGCTGTTTTTCCAAGGAACGAATGGAAGCGGCCAGAAAGGCACGGGAGCGAAAAGCGCACAAGAAAGAGGCAGAGGCAAGAAAAGAAGCCCGGGGCGTGGCAAGGCGCAAAAATGAAATGGAAGCCCGGGTTCGGAACAGTTCACTTCCAAACCGGGAGCTTGCACGAGAATTGCAAGTTTCCGAGCGGACTATCAGACGAATACGGAAAAAGATTCAAGGGGAGGCCGTTTAGGTCTCCTTTGTTTTGGGACAAAAATAGCGATCTCACTACAATTATATTCTCACATAAACTTCTTCTTTTAATCCACCTCGCAGAACCACCCAACGCACAATTTAAACACAATTATATTAAAAATCTGAATATTTACGAAATACATCTTGTATCACGCTCATCTGTCATACTATCTATGTACAGGTGTGAAAGTCGCAGAGTAAGTGTTGCGGATGTGACTGTACAGCATTTTAACGGTTCCTGTAAGCGGGCGGCAGACATACAGCCAGATACGTCATTCGTATTACATACGATGACATCTGGCCAAGGGGGCAGCCCCTATGGAACCCCGAAAAGAAAGGAGGCAGCTGCAATGCAGAGACAGATAATGACATTTCGTATCAGCAAATTAGAGGCTGAAAGACTACAGGCGCAGGCGGATGCGCTCGGCGTTACCAGGTCCGCATATATCCGGCTGCGTCTGGCAAACAAACCCATCGTAAAGGTATACAGGCCGGGGGAGCTTTTGGAACAGCTGTCCCGCATAGGCAACAACATCAACCAGATTGCACGAAAGGCAAATCAGGAAAATACCGTGACCAGACGGGAGCTGGAAAGCCTGTCCGAAAATTTCCGGGAGCTTCGCAATGAGGTTTTGGACTGGATGGGGGAGGCAGATATACGATGCCCATAGTGAAAATCATACCGTCAAAATCAAATCCGGGCAGGTTAGAGGCTTATCTGAAGAACCCGGAGAAAACAGAAGAAGGCTTGTGGTTTGGGAACCTATGCGATTTTGACCATGTGGCGGAATCTTTTCAAAGGTGGAATGAGAACATGGGGAAAGCAGACAGGCCGGAAAACCGAAGCTACTACCATATTATCATCGCATGGAACACGGCGAAAGATACCATCACGCCGGAGCAGTGCCAGAAAATGGCGAGAGAAATCTGCTGTCGGGCGGGATTGTCGGAATATCCATATTATGGAACGGTTCATTTTGATAAACAGCATTTACACGCCCATATTATGGTGGACAACTGCTCTATCTACGGAAAATCGTACCAATCCACACGAAACAGCACGGAACAGCTGAAAGAGCTGGGAAACGAGATATGCAGACGGGAAGGATATATCCACTCTATTGTGGATACGAAGCAAAAGGCGGCGGAGCGGGTCACAGACGCAGAAGCGAGAATCATTCTGGAAAAAGGTCAGATACCATGGAAGGACAAGCTGCGATATCAACTTGATGAGGCCATGAAACACGTCGCTTCACTGACAGAATTTAAAGAACGATTGAAACGGGAGTATCAAATCGAGGTAAGCACGAACCGGAAGGGAGAGCTTCGCTTTCTTCCACCGGATTTCGAGAAACGAAAGGGAAGCGACAGACCTAAGCCATGTTCAGCGAGAAGGCTGGGCGATAAATACAGCCGGACGGCTCTGGAAGAGACCTTCCGGAAAAATCAGAAGCTCCGCCAGGAACGGGGCAGAAAAGGGGGAATACATAGATGAGTTTGAAAGGAAAACGCCTGTCTCAATACGTGGACTACCAGACAGGCCAGCAGACAGCAGCGCCGAAAGCTGCTGCAATAGAGGTATCAAGGGAAAAGGTCGAAGCAGGCCACAAGGAGGAAAAAACGGCGCAGCAGGCTCCGGCAATCCGTGCAGTCTGGCAGCTTCTGAATGTTGTCCGAAATGTGCTGTGCTTTACAGGCGCATGGCTGCTGCCGGGGTTATACATGGCCGGGCTGGCACCACAGAGCCATTACTGGCTCTATCTCGGGATTTTGGCGGTTGTATCGTATGGAAATCTGAATTTGCTGATGATTGGAAAGCGGAAATTCACTCCGTGGGATGCATTCACGATATTCGACCTGAAAAACAGTATCTGGCAGTATGAGGAGCAGACAAAGCGAAATCCGCCGCTGCTGCGTCAGTTGATTTTGAAAGGAAGCGGGGTTTTCTTCGGAAGGAAGGACGGTAATGATGTGGGAAAGGGGCAGAACATGGACGGCCATGTTATTGTGTTTGGCGGCTCCGGCTCCGGAAAATCAAGCTGTATCGCTATCCCGACACTGAACCGATATCAAGGCGGCGTACTGGCGATTGATATCAAGGACGGCGGGGAGCTTCAGAGGAAAAGCAGCACAAATGCGCCGGTGTGTGTGCTGCGCCCCGGGGCTCCCGGCAGCTATGGTTATGACCCGTTCTGGTTTCTGGACAGGAAAAACCCGGATGCGGGAATTCGGGAAATAGCGGCCTCATTGATTCCCATGAATCCGAAAAATCCCGGGGATTTCTGGACGCTGGGCGAACAAAGGTATCTGACTGGAGCATTGGCATACTGCTACGATGCGGGTATGAACTTTGCGGAATCGTGCCGGACTATTTACGCTTTGCCCTCGGAAGAGCTGTTAAAGCGGATACAGGAGAGCAAATGTGCATTTGCCAGGGCTGCAATGTCTGATTTCTACGGCATGGCAGCGGAAACGCTGGGCGGTATCGTCGGAGGCGTATCCAATGCCATAGAGGTGTTGGCGTCGGATAAGGATGTGTGCGAAGTGCTGACACGTCGCCCGCTTATTACGCCCGATATGCTTTTGCGGAGAGAGCGGATTTTCATTTCCATCCCCGAGCATAAGCTGGATGTATATCGGATGTTGCTACAGTTGATTATTAATCAGTTTCTTCGATGGTTTGAGCAGCTGTCTGACAGTGAGACGGCTCCCGTGCTGTTCATGCTGGATGAATTTGCCCGGCTGGATCGATATGACAGGTTGACGAATGCGCTGGCTACATTGCGTTCCAAGAAGGTCACGATAATATTACTGCTCCAGAGTGTCAGCCAGCTTGATGAGCTATATGGAAAGGATAATCGAAAGGTTATGACCGATAACTGCGGCTATAAAGTGATTCTGAACGCCACGGATGCGGATTCCCAGCAGTATTTCTCGAAGCTGGCCGGAATCTATCTCAAACACCGCCGCTCCTATTCGCACGGGAAAACATCATCCACAAGCGTATCAGAACGGGAAGAGCCAATATTGAAACCAGAGGAATTTGCCACGCTGAAAGAGGCCGTACTGCTCACGCCCTACGGTTTACAGCGGATGCGCAAGCAGCCTTATTACAGAGTGAAAAATGGCCTGCTTGGAGGCTTTTAGCATCAGAATAGATAGAATATATGTTTGAAAATAGAATGAAATAAATTTATAAATGGAGATATGATTAAAATATCTGAATCAAAAATAAATAGTTTTTAAATGAGAAAAAATAAACAATGCGTTTAAAGGCCATTTTTAGACCTTCAAAATTGATTTAGGTAATAATTATCGTCTAAAAGTTTGAATGTCAAAAATACGTGTTTATTTATATAAAAATCGCTCTTAAAATCGAAATTAAGGAAATGGGGAAACCCAAGGCATCCATTTACCCCGGATTTCCCCGACCCCATCCGCTTGCCAGCCGCCCCACCGCCCCATGGGTTCCCGGCGCTCTGGCACTCCCTGCCGGGAGCCGCTGTTTTTTTAAAACATACGGACAGGGAAAATGAGGGGAATGGCGGTGGAACATGGCATAAGATAAAATCAGCTGTTTTTGTAGGCTGCAAGTTCATCTTGCAATTTATCAATGGTTATATCCTGTTGGTGCAGGTAGTCCACAAAGAAAATAAATTCATCGCCAGTCAACAGGCGACTATTTCCGATGCGGAAGAGAAGCCTGATAAATTTCTGCTGTTTTTCCGGCATGAGTAATAAATCAGCTACGAAGTCAGCATCTTCTTGCGTTAAAGGTATAAAGGTGGCGCTTCCATTTTTTGTAACATTCTTTTTTGACATAAGTGTAAATCCTCCTAAATTGAACTGTGGTTGACACTTAGTGAATGTCATTTCTGAATTGATAATATCATACACTGAAAGAAAAGTAAATGACATTCAGTAATTGTCAATGGGTGGGTTATGTACAAGAACAAGGTGAATGATATGAATAACATAGCAGGCGCAGCCATTCGGAATCTGCGGATAGCAAAAGGCTGGTCACAAAGGGAGCTTGCCGATGCTTTGCAGCTTCTGGGGCTGGACTTGGATAAAAACGCCATCCAGAGGATAGAAGTCCGAAAACGCTTCATAACCGATATAGAGCTGACCTACTTTGCGAAAGTCTTTGATGTGGACTATCAAGAATTGCTGAAAATGCCAATAGAGTAGAAATTTCCCCGGGAAGAGAAAAATTCCCGGGGATTCTTTATGGAGCTGGAAAGGCGTTCTCCTTTCCTGAATTTTTCTGTTCAGAGAGTTTTGATTACCTCTGCTTACTTTTTTGATTACCTTTTGATTCCTGACACGAAAAAAGCCCGTAAATACAAGGCTTTTGAAAGCAGATAACGGGAATCGAACCCGCCTCCCCAGCTTGGGAAGCTGGTGTTCTACCGATGAACTATATCTGCGGAAACAGGTGGAAAGCAAGGTGCTTTCACCTGTTATTTTTAATTAAACGAGGGCGAGTCTGCCCTTTGGAGCCGGAATTTCCCGGCCAAGCTCTGTGGCTGTAGCAATCCATTCAGCGATGATTTTTTCTATATTTTCCAGGGCCTTGGCTGGGGTATCGCCGTCGGCCATGCATCCTGGAAGCTCGGGGACATCCACAAGCCATTTCTGATCATCCTCAGACCAGAAAATAATGCGTTCATATTTTGGCATTTCACACCTCCAAGTGATACTTTAAAATCAGGTTACGAACCTGTCTGACCTGATAGGGCTTGGCTTTGCTGCCATCGGGCTGAAGGTTAATGATTTCGTCTATGCCATTTTTCCAGTAAATAAAATGGTCTCCTCTGATTCTACATTGAAATCCCAATGTAGTAAGTACTTTCTGCAGGTCCGAAAACCGGATATTTCGGTCCTGTGTTCCGCTTAAAGTAGCCTGCATTAGCTTTTCTAATGTTGCCACGTTAGCGGTATCCCCTTTCTTTATGATATGCTTATAGTAGCACTTTTATTCCTGAAAAGCAAGAAAAACCGCCCGGATGCCGGGCGGCTTTTCTTTTCTTATGAGGGGGGAGATAGTGATGTCTTAATCAACTATCTGACGTTTATTATAAGCAGGAAATGTGTTCAAAGTATGTCCAGATTCTAAAAGAATGATAAAAAAAGGACGGATTTCCTTATGAAAATCTTAACAGAAACGAAAAACCGCCGTAAGGATTGGAAATGGCAGGCAGGATATGATATAATAGCGCAAGATGTAAAAGTGTACTCTGCCGCAAAGCGAGGCGGCGGGTAAAGAAGAACCGGCGGCATGGCCGGGCAGGAGGTATCGAGATGGCAGAAATGCGGACATTGGAGAATGCATATCTTGTAGTAGAAGTGAATGACGCGGGGGCTGAGCTTTCCCGCGTGTATGATAAGAAGAAGGAGAGGGAGGTTCTGTGGAACGCGAACCCGGAGTATTGGGGACGGCACGCGCCGATTCTCTTCCCCTTCGTGGGCAAGCTGAACGGCGGAGTCTATCATTATGAAGGAAATGAATATACCATGAGCGCCCACGGTTTTGCCCGGGACAGCGAATTCGAATGCGTGGAGCGAAGCGCCACGGCTGTAACACACCGCCTGGTATCCACCGGGGATACGAAGAAAAATTACCCGTTTGACTTCGAGCTTCTGGTAACCCACAGACTTACGGAGAATCATATCAGCGTAGAGTGGACCGTGAAAAACACCGATACCAAGACCCTGTACTATTCCATCGGCGGCCATCCGGCCTTCAACGTGGATTCCGTCATGGGCTGCCGTCTGATATTTGAGGGTATGGACAAATTATCCTGCACCGGTATTGATCTGCCCACAGGAACCGCGGATGCGGAGCATCCGGCGACGCTGGTGCTGACAGACCATGTATACACAGTTGGTGAGCATACCTTCGACGCCGACACCATGGTTTTCGATGAGGGTCAGGTAAAGAAGGTAAGCCTGGAAGAGGCGGACGGCACCAAGCGCGTTACCCTCATCTGCCCGGACGCACAGCACGTAGGCATCTGGTCCCCGGTACAGAAAAACGCCCCGTTTATCTGCCTGGAGCCCTGGCTGGGCCGCTGCGATAACAAGGGCTTTACCGGCGAGCTGAAGGATAAGTATGGCGAGCAGAGCCTGGAGGCGGGTAAGAGCTTCCAGACCGCGTACGAGATCGTGGTTGAAAAATAACGCATCTATTAGAATTGAGATTATTATCAGAACCATAAAATATAGAAGTTAAAAATAAAATCATTGGCACAAATAATTTTAAAAGGTTTGAATAGAAAATGAAACAAAATCATTGGCATAAATGATTTTGAATGGTTTTAGTATAAGGAGGCAGCATATGAGAGCAGCACGCGAATTACTGAAAGATCTGAAATACGAAGTCCTGAGCGGCAGCATCGACGTCAACGTCAGCGAACTTGTATACAATACCAGGAAAGTAAAGAAGGAGTGCATGTTCGTCTGCATCAAGGGCGCCACCTTCGATAGTCATGATGTGGCAGGTGAGGCGGCGAAAAACGGCGCGGTGGTTATCGTGGCTGAACATCCGGTGGACGTACCGGCAGGCACAGCCGTAGTGCTGGTGGAGGACACCCGCTACGCTCTGGCCCTGATTTCCGCGGCCTACTTCGGATATCCGGCGAAGAAGCTGAAGGTCATCGGCATCACCGGCACCAAGGGCAAGACTACCACCACCTTCATGATCCGTTCCATCCTGGAGCACGCTGGGATAAGCACCGGTCTCATCGGAACCATCGAGGTCATCATCGGCGACAAGCACATCCCGGCCCACAACACCACGCCGGAATCCTACGAGGTGCAGGAATATTTCGCACAGATGGTGGAGGCAGGCTGCAAGGTGGTCGTGATGGAGGTTTCTTCCCAGGGCCTGAAGCTGCACCGCACCGCAGGCATCCGGTTCGACATCGGCATCTTTACGAATCTGGCTCCCGACCACATCGGGGAAAATGAGCATGCCAGCTTTGAGGAATACATGGAGTGCAAGAGCCGCCTGTTCCGCCAGTGCGATATCGGTATCGTAAATGCGGATGACGAGCACTGCAGCGATATTCTGAAGGGTCACACCTGCAAGGTGGAAACCTATGGCTTTTCCGAAAAGGCGGATCTTCGGGCATCCGATTTGAAGCTGGTGAATCGTCCGGGCTTTTTGGGCGTAGACTATCACGTATCAGGTCTTCTGAATTTCGATGTGGAAATCGATATGCCGGGCCGCTTCAGTGTATACAATTCCCTGGTAGCCATCGCGGTCTGCCGCCATTTTGACATTCCGAAGGAAGATATGCTGGCAGCCCTGGAAGTGGTACAGACCAAGGGACGTATCGAGAAGGTGAAGGTCTCCGACGACTTTACCCTGATGATCGACTATGCCCACAACGCCATGAGCCTGGAAAGTCTGCTGACCACCTTAAAGGAATACAATCCGAAGCGTCTGGTCTGCCTGTTCGGCTGCGGCGGCAACCGCTCCAAGCTGCGCCGCTATGAGATGGGAGAGGTGTCCGGCAATCTGGCGGATCTGACCGTCATCACCTCCGATAATCCCCGCTTCGAGGAACCCCAGGCCATCATCGACGATATCAAGACCGGTATTGCCAAGACCAGTGGAAAATATGTGGAAATCATTGACCGGAAAGAAGCCATCCGCTACGTGATTGAGAACGGCCGGCCCGGCGACGTCATCGTCCTGGCCGGGAAGGGCCACGAGGACTATCAGGAAATCTGCGGAGTCAAGCATCCCATGGATGAGCGGGTGCTTATCGCGGAGGTTCTGGAGGAGTTAGGTAGAAAGTGAAATTTGCCAATATCATTGTAGATATTTCCCTGGAAAAGCTGGACCGGACCTTCCAGTACCGGATTCCCGAAGAGCTGCAGGGTATCCTGAAGGAAGGTATGCAGGTCCGGATCCCCTTCGGAAACGGGGGGCGGACCCTGACCGGTTACGTGCTGGAGCTGACGGATACCTGTGAATGGGATGAGAAGAAATTGAAGCCCATCCTGGGACTGGCGGAAAAGGGCATCCGGCTGGAGGGCCAGCTCATCGCTCTGGCGGCCTGGATGCGCCGCACCTACGGCTCCACCATGAATCAGGCATTGAAAACAGTGCTTCCGGTGAAAAAGAGCGTACAGGAAAAAATTTCCAGAAAAGTATGGCTGGCGGTGACGAAGGAAGAGGCGGAGGCGGTCCTTGCGGAAATGGAGCGAAAGCACCAGACCGCCCGAGCGCGTGTTCTGAAAGCCCTGCTGGAGCAGCAGAGTGAACAGTCCGGTCTGGATTACGCCGCAGCCCAGAAGGAGCTCGGCCTGACCGCCGCCACCGCGCGGAAGCTGATGGAGCTTGGCCTCATCCGCATCGAAGCCGACACCATTTTCCGTAACCCTATCCGCCCATCTGAGGTACAGGCACATCCCTTCGCCCTCTACCCGGCCCAGCAGGCCATTGTGGAGGATGTGGCGGCGCGCGCGGCAGCAGGCGACCTGCGCCCTTCTCTGATTCACGGTGTCACCGGCAGCGGAAAAACAGAGGTCTATATGGAGCTGATTGCGGCGGTGCTGGAGCAGGGAAAAGAGGCCATCGTGCTGATTCCCGAGATTGCGCTGACCTTTCAGACGGTGCTGCGATTTTACCGGCGCTTCGGCGACCAGGTGTCGATTATCCATTCGAAGCTGTCTGCCGGGGAGCGTTACGACCAGTTCGAGCGGGCCAGACGGGGCGAGGTGAAAGTCATGATAGGTCCCCGTTCCGCCCTGTTTACACCATTTCCCAGGCTGGGCGTCATCGTCATCGACGAGGAACATGAGGGCAGCTACAAGAGTGAAAATGCCCCCCGCTACCACGCCAGGGAGGCGGCTATCGAGCGTGCCCGCATGTGCGGAGCCTTTGTGGTGTTAGGCTCGGCGACCCCATCGGTAGATTCCTATGAGCGTACAAAAGAGGGCCTTTACCAGCTTTATGAATTGCCGCTCCGGGTGGAAAACCGTGCCATGCCCGAGACCGAGGTGGTGGATCTCCGGGAAGAGCTTCGAATGGGAAACCGCTCCATCTTCAGCGCCCGGTTAAAGGAGCTTATGGAAGACCGGCTGCGAAAGGGCGAGCAGATCATGCTTTTCCTGAACCGGCGGGGCTATGCGGGCTTTGTTTCTTGCAGAGCCTGCGGACATGTGATAAAATGTCCACATTGCGATGTGTCTTTATCCCTGCACCATGGGGGCAGGATGGTTTGTCATTACTGCGGATATCAGACAGTCCAGCCGAAGAAATGTCCTTCCTGCGGATCGGCCTACATCGGGGCTTTCCGGGCAGGCACCCAGCAGGTGGCGGAGGCTGCCGCGAAGACATTTCCGGGAGCGCGGATTCTGCGGATGGATTTCGATACCACGAGACAGAAAGGCGGACATGAGCGGATTCTGGAAGCATTTTCAAAGAAGCAGGCCGATATTCTGGTAGGTACCCAGATGATTGTGAAGGGACACGATTTTCCGGGAGTAACCCTGGTGGGTGCGCTGGCGGCGGATCTGTCGCTGTACGCAGGCGACTACCGGGCGGCGGAGCGCACCTTTCAGCTGCTGGTGCAGGCGGCGGGACGGGCAGGCAGAGGCACTACGCCCGGAACGGCAGTAATTCAGACCTACAGTCCCGAGCACTACAGCATTGAGACGGCGGCAGACCAGGATTACAAAGCGTTTTTTGAAAAGGAAATGGCATTCCGGCGGATGATGAACTATCCCCCGGCGGCTCATCTGATGGCGCTTTACCTCATGTCAGAGGACAAGGAAGCCCTGAACCGGGGCGCGGTGCGGCTGAAAGCACTGGCTATGTCCCATACCCGGCGGGAAATCGCTCTTATCGGTCCTTCAGACGCAGGTCTGTCCAAACTGAAGGACGTCTATCGCAAGGTGCTGTATCTGAAATGCACGGAAATGAATTATTTGACAGAATGGAAGGGATGGCTGGAAGCAGTGCTTCCGAAGGAGAAGCAGCTTTCCACCTTCAATATACAGTTTGATATGGATCCCGTAAATCCCTTTTAAGGGGAAGCTGCTGTTCACAGAGACTGTCCCGCGAAGCGTGTTACTGTGAACAAAGTGAACGGTAACGGGAGAGAAAGGAAGGAAACAAAAAATGGCAATCAGAAATATCAGAGAGCTGGGAGACGACATTCTCCGCAAAAACTGCCGCGAGGTCAAGGAGATGACTCCGAAGATTCAGGAGCTCATCGATGACATGTACGATACCATGTACGAAGCTATGGGCGTGGGCCTGGCTGCTCCGCAGGTTGGTATCTTAAAGAGAATCGTGGTGATCGACACGGACGGAACGCCCTATACCATGATCAATCCGCGTATTCTGGAGACTGCGGGCGAGCAGGAGGGCAGCGAGGGGTGCTTAAGCGTACCGGGTAAGGCCGGTATGGTACGTCGTCCGAATTATGTAAAAGCGGAAGCCTACAATGAGAATATGGAGCGCTATGAGGTGGAGGCCGAAGGACTGCTGGCACGTGCCATCTGTCATGAGCTGGATCACCTGGACGGTAAGCTGTATGTGGATCTGGTGGAAGGCGATCTCTACGATGTAGAGACCGGCGATGAGGACGAGGAGTAAATACGTATGAAAATCATTTTTATGGGAACCCCGGATTTTTCCGTGGGGACACTGGAAGCGCTGATTGCGGCGGGACATGAGATTACCCTGGTGGTATCTCAGCCGGATAAACCAAAGGGACGCGGCCATGAGCTGCAGCCCACGCCGGTGAAAGAGGCGGCCCTGAAGCACAGCCTGCCGGTCTATCAGCCGAAGAAGGTGCGGGATCCGGAAGTGATCGAGAAGCTTCGTGAGACGGAGGCTGATGTGATCGTAGTCATCGCCTTTGGTCAGATTATCCCGAAGGCCATTCTGGAGATGAAGCAGTACGGCTGTATCAACGTCCATGCTTCCCTGCTTCCCAAATACCGGGGCGCGGCCCCGATTCAGTGGGCGGTTATCGACGGCGAGAAGGAGAGCGGCGTAACCATCATGCAGATGGACGAGGGACTGGATACCGGCGATATGCTTCTGAAGGGAAGTCTGGAGCTTGCGGCGGACGAGACGGGCGGCAGCCTTTTTGACCGTTTGAGTACACTTGGCGCGAATCTCTGCGCGGAAGCGCTGGAGAAGCTGCCAAAGGGTGAATTAAAGCCGGAGAAGCAGGGCGAGAGCCCGACGGAATACGCGCGGATGCTGACCAAGGACATGGGTAATCTGAATTGGAATGAGAGCGCGGAGAAGCTGGAACGGCTGATCCGGGGCTTGAATCCGTGGCCCAGCGCCTATACAAAGCTTGGAGACAAGACCCTGAAAATCTGGTCTGCGCGGGTCTGTGAGAGAGCGGTTGAAAATGCTGCCTGTGGGGAGATCATAAGAGTGACGAAAGAGACTGTCTGTGTGGCCTGCGGCGAAGGAGCACTGGAGATTACAGAGCTTCAGCTTCAGGGTAAGAAACGGATGGATACGGGAGCCTTCTTGCGGGGGTATCACCTGGAGCCGGGCACAAGGCTTGGTTAGGTAAAGAAACCCCTTACTGGGATTCCGGTCTGCCCCGGCAAGGGCAGATAAGTGAAAGGAGTGTTACAGTATGCCTTATGGATATGGCTATGGTTATTATTTTGATCCCACTTATATTTTAGTACTGATTGGCGTGGTGATTTCCCTGTGGGCTTCGGCCAAGGTGAAAACCACCTATTCCAAATACAGCCGGGTACGCAGTATGTCCGGTCTGACCGGAGCGCAGGTGGCAGACCAGATTCTGCGGGCCAATGGCATTTATGATGTGCGTATCGAGCATGTCAGCGGCGAACTGACCGATCATTACGATCCGAAGAACCGGGTATTACGTCTGTCTGATGTGGTGTATAATTCCACTTCCGTAGCGGCTCTCGGCGTAGCGGCCCACGAGTGCGGCCATGCGGTGCAGGACGATAAGGATTATTTTCCCCTTCGCTTCCGCAATGCGTTGGTGCCGGTGGCAAATTTCGGAACCCAGGCGGCCTGGCCGATTATCATCATCGGACTGATTTTCGGAAGCAGCTCATTTCTTGTTAATCTGGGAATTCTGCTGTTCTCCCTGGGCGTACTGTTCCAGCTGGTGACCCTGCCGGTGGAGTTCGACGCGTCCCATCGGGCGATCCAGATTCTGGGAAATACAG
>CAKROP010000026.1 GCA_934373375.1 uncultured Anaerosacchariphilus sp. | reverse complement strand
ACAGAGGCGGAGGATGCGGAATAAATGAGTCTGACAAAATTTTCCTTAAAAAGACCGGTCACGACCCTTCTGGTTGTCCTGGCGCTGGCGGTATTCGGTATCTCGTCCCTTCTGGGCCTGAGGCTGGAGCTGATGCCAGATATGGATATGCCGGTAATGATGGTTATGACCATTTATCCGGGAGCGGATCCGGAATCCGTAGAGGAGCTGGTAAGCTCTGAGATAGAAGGCAAGGTGGGAGCCTTAAACGGTGTAGATTCCGTTACCACCTATTCCCAGGAGAACAGCTCCATGGTTCTCCTGCAGTATGATTACAGTGTGGATACCAACGACACGTATCTGGATCTCCGCGCTGCGCTGGATTCGGTGGAGCGTTCTCTGCCGGATGACTGCCAGAGCCCCATCGTTATGAAGATGGATATCAATTCCATGCCCAGTATGATGTATTCCTTAAGCACCACCGACGGAAGCGACGTTCTCTCTCTGGCCAATGATGAGATTGTGCCGGAGCTGAAGGCGGTAAGCTCGGTGGCCAGCGTGGAGGTCAGCGGCGGACGGGAGAATTATATTCAGGTGAAGCTGGACGAGGAGGCCATGAATCAGTACGGGCTGACCATGAGCAGCATCGCTCAGTTTATCGCGACCACAGATTTTACAGTCCCCATCGGCTCCCTGGAGCAGGGCACGCAGTCCATCAGCGCCATCAGTACGGCAGACATCAATACCGTAGAGGATTTGCGGCAGATTCCGTTGTTTACTGCTACCGGCAGCCTGATTCATCTGTCGGATGTGGCTGACGTGCAGTGGTCCCAGAAGGATCCGGACAGCATCAGCCGTTATAACGGCGAGGAAACCCTGACGGTCAGCGTTACCAAGAACCAGAGCGCAAGTACCCTGGGAGTGGTGCGGGACGTCAGAAAGACCATGGAGCGGCTGCAGAAGGAGCATCCGGGACTGGTGGCGACAGCCTCCTACGACGCGTCAGATATGATTCTTCTGGCTGTAAAATCAGTAGGAAGCACGCTGCTCATGGGCGTCATCCTGTCTATGCTGGTGCTGTTTATTTTCTTCGGCGACTGGAAGGCCAGCCTGATTGTAGGAAGCGCCATGCCCATCTCCCTGCTGGTGACGGTGATTGTCATGGCCGTGGCAGGCTTTTCGCTGAATATCATTACCCTGGGCGCGCTGGTGATTGCCATCGGTATGATGGTAGACAGCTCCAGCGTGGTACTGGAGAGCTGTTTCCGGGCAAAGGATAAAAAGCCGGGTATTCGGGAGGCTGCGGAAATCGGTACCAGAGGCGTGGCAGGCTCTATCGTGGCTTCTACGATTACCACAGTCGTGGTATACCTGCCTCTGTGTATCCAGACCGGACTGACCGGACAGATTTTCGGACAGCTGGGCTATACGATTATCATCGCCATGCTGGCGTCCCTGATTTCTGCGCTGACTCTGGTTCCCCTGTTCTTCTGTATCTTCAAGCCGCAGGAGAAAAAGGAACTGAAGCTGAACGGATTCCTGGATAAGGTTAAGGAGAAATATGACAGGCTGGAGCGGAAGCTCTTACATAAGAAGAAGCTGAGTGTTCTGGTGGCGGTGGTGCTGTTAGTTATGTCCTTCGGTCTGGTGGCGCTGATGAAGGTGGAGCTGATGCCGGCCATGGACGAGGGAACCATTTCCGTGGCGGCTGCCTTCCGCAGCGGTACCAAAGCAGAAGAAGTAGATAAAAAAATGCAGGAAATCGAGGCTATGGTGGCGGCCCACGAGGATGTGGACAGCTATACCCTGACGTCCTCTAAGGGCTCCGGCAAAATCTCCGTTAATCTGAAGGAGGATCGGAAGATGTCCAGCCAGGAGGTGGCAGATGAGTGGCTACAGAAGACGAAGGATATGACCGGCGTACAGCTGGATATCACCGTCAGCAGCCAGATGTCCACCATGATGCTCACGTCAAGCGGCGGAAGCGTAACCCTGGCTTCGACCAATCTGGACGATCTGAAGGAAGCGGTTTCTGCCCTTCAGGAAAAGGCCTGGAATATTCCGGGCGTGTTGAACGTGTCCTCGGATGCCGGTGAAGGCGCTACCCAGATCCGGGTGGTAATTGATCCATTGGACGCTATGGCCCACAGTATGACGCCCATACAGGCGGCAGGGGGGCTCTACAGTATGATCAGCGGAACCGAGGCCATGACCATTACATCAAATGGCGAGGAATACAGTGTCATGCTGGAGTATCCGGAAGGCACCTACACAAAGGCGAGCACACTTCTGGACGCCTCCGTCGGCGGCGTGCCCCTGTCGGAAATGGCGACCCTGCAATATACCGATTCCCAGCAGACGGTTATGAAACAGAACGGAAAATACACCACCACCATTACCGCCTCCTGTGTCTCAGAGGATACGGACGCGGTGGACGCGGCGCTGGATAAGCTGGTGGCAGATACAAAGCTTCCGGATTCAGTGGAACAGACCAAGGACACCATGGACGAGATGATGACAGAGACCTTTACGGCCATCGGCAAGGCGATTGCAGCAGCAGTATTCCTGGTATTCCTGGTTATGGCCATGCAGTTTGAATCTCCGAAGTATTCCCTGATGGTCATGCTGAGCATCCCCTTCAGCCTGATTGGTTCTTTTGGACTTCTCTTTCTGTCCGGACAGTCGCTGACCATGATTTCCATGATGGGCATCATGATGCTGGTGGGTATCGTGGTAAATAACGGTATCCTGTATGTGGACGGCGTCCATGCCCTGATGAATGAGGAAGGACTGGGACTGGAGGACGCGCTGATTGAAAGCGGAAAGACGAGACTCCGGCCGATTCTGATTACTACGCTGACTACCGTTATTTCCATGATTCCCATGTCTCTGGGACTGGGAACCGGAACGGAAATGATGCAGAGCATGGGTATCATTATCATCGGCGGCCTGACTGCCTCTACGATTCTGATTCTTTTGTTAATGCCGGTATTCTATCTGATGGCTTACGGAAATAAAAAAGAAAAGGGGCCGAAAAAACCGCGGAAATGGAGGCTTAGAAAGCATGGAACTGCAGAAACCGAAGTCAACGCCTGAGCTGAAGCCCAAGGTAAAGGCCCTCTACGATGCAGTTCTGGAGCTTCTGAATGAAAACGCGGACGTGAATACCCTGACTGTGTCGGATATTACGAAGCGCGCAGGTATCGGTAAGGGAACGGCCTACGATTATTTCAGCTGTAAAGAAGAAATCATTGCGGGAGCCATTATTTATGACGCCCAGACCCAGGGCGTGGAGAGCTGGGAAAGACTGGAAAATATTCCGGGCTTTGAAGAAAAGATTCATTACTGCTACCGCTGGGTGGTGGATTGTATGCAGGAGCAGCGGGCTTTTGCCCGGTTCCTGTTCCTGTCGACCCATTCGGGAGGGGCTAAGGATGATATTATGAAGAAGCTGCAGAGCATGCTTGCGGAATGCAGGCAGTGCGGCGATATGGGCCCCATGATGATTCTGGGAAATCTGTGTGACTGTGGTATGCGGGAATGCTATATCCGGAAGGAGCTTCCGAAGCAGGCGGCGATGTATATGCTGCTTGGCAGCCTGACCTCTCTGGTCATGTATCTGGGAGAGGAAAACCAGACCGGGGATTTCCATCCGGAGGAGATGGGAAACTATCTGTGCGAGGGCTTCCTGCAGGCAGTGAAATAGGGGCAAAATAATAGAAGAAAGAGAACGGTCTGTGCTTTACTGTCACGGGCCGTTTTGCTATAATAGAACCAGTGGTTTTACAACAAAATTTTTGCATCATGGATGCAGCAGGAGGTATGAATTATGCTTTTGGAAAAACTGGAACAGGAAGGCATCAAAAAGGATCTGGAAGCCCTGGGTTACAACTGTGAAGAAATCTTCGGCGGTCTCAGCGAGGAGACGGACAAGCTGTATGCGTCCTATTCCTGGAGAAAGATTCCCTGTACCGTAGAGGGGATTAAGGAGTATGTCATCCACGCGGTTCCTCCCGTAGAGCTTCTGGAGAAGGATTATCCCTGGGAGGAGTGGTTCATCCAGTTCGACGAACCGGTACACCATGTGTTATTTATGCATGATAAAGAGATCTGCAACGCGGAAGCGCCGATTCCGGAAGGCGACGTTCAGCACCCGGCAGAGTCCTGCGGCAGAACCTGGTACTATTACGATGATAAGAACAGCTATCCGCATTTTGCGGGAAAGGCAGAGCCCCGATAGGGCCCTGCCTTTTTCTTAAGAAATTCAAAAGATTCTTAAAAAACCCGGTATCTTCTTGAACTCACTGGAATATAATGCTAGAGTATGATTTAGTATCCCATCCGCTGTGGAGGGGGAAATGAGAGGAAGCAGCAGCGAAAGAGGAGAGATTTTATGAAAAAGAATAACGGAGGAATCCGGACGGTGATTACGGCTGGCATTTTGCTGGTATTGGTGATCGCGGCAGCCTGGACACTGAAGCAGAAGAAAGCGGACGCGTCTGCAGATGCGGAAATTAAGATAGAGACGCCTGGCGAAGCTGACGATGCGCCAGAGGAACCGGTGACAGAGGTGACGGAGACGCCAACAGAGGCGGAGCCGGCGGCAGATCCGTCCGCAGCCGATGAGGCTGCGCGTCAGGAGCAGGAGAAAAGTACTTTTGTGACAGATTATGAGAGTGAACCACTGTTATCTGCCACACCAATTAAATATCTGAGCCTGGAAGTGGGCGGAACGGACGGGGAGATTCGTCTGAACTGGATGTCGCCCAGCAGCAGTGCCGGACAGGTCAGCTGGTACACGGTGCAGAATGGTGATTTGCAGATGGTGACGGCTGATTGCAGCTCGTCCCGGACTATGCCGGGATATTATGTAAACAAAGCAACTGTGACCGGACTTCAGCCGGGCATGACTTATGCATATAAAGTAGGAAATGACGCGGGCGGCTGGTCTCCGGAATACCGGTACACCGTGCCGGAAGGCGATACAAAGGAAGGGTTTACTTTCCTGGTGACTTCCGACGCGCAGATTGGTCAGGATCAGTATCAGGAGGAAGAGGTCAGCATCGAGGACTGGGACAAGGTAGTGACCCGGCTTACCGGCTATGTGCCGGAAGCGCAGTTTCTGGTGCATACGGGCGATCAGGTAGCCCAGTTTGGCAATCCTGAGGAATACAGTGGTTTTCTGGATCATCTGGGACTCTATAAGATTCCGCTGGTACCGGTGACCGGCAATCATGACGTGGCCAACAAACAGATTTCCGAGGAACTGGGCTACGGCGGCGGACCGTATTTTTACGAGCATTTTAATGTGCCGAACCGCTCCGAGGAGTACGGTATGAGTGAATATGATAAGGATGGAGATTATTATTTCATCCGGGGAAATGTATTATTTATCGTGCTGAACAGTACGACCAACCAGCCGGTGGACATTCACGAGGAATATGTTCCCAAGGTTATCGCGGAGCACCCGGATACCCGGTGGCGGGTTATCATCCAGCATTATCCGGCCTACAGCAGTGTGGCGAAATATCAGGAACGCATGGATTCTCAGCTTCGGTATTCCCTGGGCTATATCTGCGAGGATAATGATATTGACCTGGTGATTACCGGTCACGATTCCATCTATTCCCGTTCTGCCTTCACGAATCGGCGCTGTGAGAGATACGATAATTATGATTATTCCACCGGCGGGGTGGCGGTCAACCCGGAAGGAACCATGTTTGTGGTCTGCGGAACGTCCAGCGGAAGCCTGTATCAGGCAGCGACGCCCAACGAAAATCTGGTATTCCAGAGTCAGGCGCAGGAGCCCACGGCCATCCGCTTTGATGTGACAGATACGGAGCTGCATCTGCGCGCCTATACCGTAGACAACTGGACCGTCTGCGACGAGTACACAATCCGCAAAGAATAGCGCGGAAACCTTGACAATCCGCGGAAAGACTGCTATATTTACCTACAGTTAGACTGGATAGAATAACAGAAAGGCGGAGAAAAAGAGGAGTACGCGGGACGCACGTCAAAAGAGAGGACAGCTCAAGGGCTGAGAGGCTGTCGTGGAAGGGTCGCCTGCGGAAGGTAGCTTTGGAGCCGGAATGGTGAACGGAGGTCTTATTAACCATTCACGCCCGACCAGCGTTAAAGGGTGAGAGATATGAAGCGGCAGTGTCGCTTCATAAAGTAAGGTGGTACCGCGCACAAGCGCCCTTTCGAGCATGAGAGGGCGTTTATTTTTTTCGCAGGAAATCAAAGGAGGAACAGAATGAAAGAGTTGGCAAAGACCTATGATCCGAAGCAGATGGAGGATCGTATTTACGGAGAGTGGCTGGAGAAGAAGTATTTTCACGCAGAGGCAGATCGGAGCAAGAAGCCGTTTACCATCGTGATGCCGCCTCCCAATATCACAGGAAAGCTGCACATGGGCCACGCCCTGGACAATACGCTGCAGGATATCCTGATTCGTTACAAGAGAATGCAGGGCTACAATGCGCTGTGGATTCCGGGAACCGACCATGCGTCCATTTCCACAGAGGTCAAGGTCATCAACCAGCTGAAATCTGAGGGTATCGACAAGAACGAGCTGGGTCGCGAGGGCTTCTTAAAGAGAACCTGGGAGTGGCGGGAAGAATATGGCCGCACCATCGTAGATCAGCTGAAGAAGATTGGTTCATCCTGCGATTGGGACAGAGAGCGCTTCACTATGGACGAGGGCTGCTCCAAGGCTGTACAGGAAGTATTCCTGCGCCTGCATAAGAAGGGCTATATCTATAAGGGATCCCGTATCATCAACTGGTGTCCGGTCTGCAAAACTTCTATTTCCGACGCAGAGGTAGAGCATGAGGAGCAGGCAGGTCATTTCTGGCATATCAATTATCCGATTAAGGACAGCGACAAGTTTGTGGAGATCGCTACCACCAGACCGGAGACCTTGCTTGGCGACAGCGCGCTGGCTGTTAATCCGGACGACGAGCGCTATAAAGACATCGTAGGCAAGACCGTTATCCTGCCGCTGGTAGGCCGGGAGATTCCGGTTATCGCCGATGCATACGTAGATAAGGAATTCGGTACCGGCGTGGTAAAGATTACCCCGGCACACGACCCCAACGACTTCGAGGTGGGAAAGCGTCACAACCTGCCGGAAATCAATATCATGAACGACGACGCTACCATCAATGAGAACGGCGGCAAGTACGCAGGCATGGACCGCTACGAGGCACGGAAAGTGATGGTAGAGGAGCTGAAGGAGCAGGGACTTCTTGTGAAGGTGGCAGACCATGTTCACAATGTAGGAACCCATGATCGCTGCGGCACTACCGTAGAGCCCATGATCAAGCAGCAGTGGTTCGTGAAGATGGAAGAGATGGCAAAGCCGGCTATCGAGGCAGTGAAGAATGGAGACCTGACCTTCGTTCCGGAGCGGTTTGACAAGACTTACCTGCACTGGCTGGAAAATATCCGCGACTGGTGTATCTCCAGACAGCTCTGGTGGGGACACCGGATTCCGGCATATTACTGTGATGACTGCGGCGAGATCGTAGTAGACCGGGAGATGCCGAAGGTGTGTCCGAAGTGTGGCGGTACCCATTTCACACAGGATCCGGATACTCTGGATACCTGGTTCTCCTCCGCGCTGTGGCCCTTCTCCACATTGGGATGGCCCGAAAAGACAGAGGATCTGGACTACTTCTATCCCACAGATGTACTGGTAACCGGTTACGACATCATCTTCTTCTGGGTGATCCGTATGGTATTCTCCGGCTATGAGCAGACCGGAAAGTGCCCGTTCCATCATGTACTGATCCACGGCCTGGTTCGTGACTCTCTGGGACGTAAGATGAGTAAGTCCCTGGGAAATGGTATTGATCCGCTGGAGATCATCGACCAGTACGGCGCGGACGCTCTGCGCTTCACTTTGGTAACCGGCAACGCGCCCGGCAACGACATGCGTTTCTACATGGAGCGTGTGGAGGCCAGCCGTAACTTTGCCAATAAGATCTGGAACGCTTCCCGTTTCATCATGATGAACGTTGAGAAGGCGGCGGTTCCGGAAGAAATGGATCTCACACAGCTGACCGGCGCAGACAAGTGGATTCTGTCCAAGGTGAACACCCTGGCCCAGGATGTGACCGCAAACATGGACAAGTTCGAACTGGGTATCGCGGTTCAGAAGCTCTATGACTTCATTTGGGAGGAGTTCTGCGACTGGTATATCGAGATGGTGAAGCCGCGTCTCTATAATGAAGAGGATCAGACCAAGGCGGCAGCCCTGTGGACCCTGAAGACCGTTCTGACGAACGCTTTGAAGCTTCTGCATCCGTACATGCCGTTCATTACCGAGGAGATTTACCGGAACCTGACCGGCGAGGAGTCCATCATGATTTCCGCATGGCCGGAGTTTAAGGAGGAGTGGAGCTTCGCCAAGGAAGAGGCTGAAGTAGAGCTTATCAAAGAGGCTGTCCGTTCTATCCGTAACGTGCGTTCTTCCATGAACGTGCCGCCCAGCAAGAAGGCTCACGTGATCGTCGTATCCGAGAAGCCGGAGGTTCGCGCGGTATTTGAGGGAAGCAAGGCATTCTTCGGTACCTTAAGCTATGCAAGCCAGGTAACCGTACAGGCGGACAAGGCAGGCATCGGCGAGGACGCGGTTTCCGCCCTGATTCCGGACGCAGCGGTATATATGCCGTTCGCGGAGCTGGTGGATCTGGAGAAAGAGATCGAGCGTCTGAAGAAGGAAGAGGAGCGTCTGACCAAGGAGCTGGCCCGTGTCAACGGCATGCTGAGCAATGAGAAATTCATCAGCAAGGCTCCCCAGAGTAAGATTGACGAGGAGAAAGAGAAGCTGGAGAAGTACACCCAGATGATGAATCAGGTGAAAGAGCATCTTGCAGCTTTGGTGAAATAAGTAAGAGAGGAATTTATGAAAAAGTTTTTACAAAAAGTAAAGGCCTGCGGCGCAGCGGTGAAGAAATTCATCGGGCGCTGCGGCGCTTTTCTGAGAAAGTGGAGTGAGGGGTGCAGCAAGACCATGGAGAAGCCGGTGGCGTTTATGAATCGGTTTTCTCTTGTTTTCCATGCGCTGATGTCGGCAGGAATCTACTTTATCATGGAGGCCATGTCCAGACATTCGATACTGGAGGCATGGAACTTCCTGATCGGAAGCCCGAAGGTATATGCCTATAATACGTTCATGATTTTCATGACCTTCATGATTGTATACCTGTTCCGGCGGCGTATCTTTGTGCGTCTGCTGATTGCGGCCTTCTGGATTTTTCTTGGCTACATGAACGGTACGATTCTTAGTAGCCGTGTGACCCCGTTTACCGGACAGGATCTGCATCTGATTACGGATGCCCTGGATATCGTAAATGTATATATGTCGCCGTTGAAGCTGATTACCCAGGTGGGCGGCGTCGTGTTGGCGATTTTAGTGCTGATTCTTCTGTGGAAATTCGCGCCGAAGTATCAGAAAAAGATAAAATGGCCTTTAAGCATCGCGGGCGTGATTATCGTGCCGGTGCTCTTTGCGGGAAGCACGAAGCTCTGCCTGGAGCAGCGTGTGCTGTCCACTTATTTTGGAAATATCGCGTTTGCCTATCAGGATTACGGCCTGCCCTACTGCTTTTTCTGCAGCCTTCTGGCCACCGGTATGAGCGAGCCTTATGATTATTCACAGGAAACCATCGACAAGATCGTGGAGGACGACAAGCAGGCGGCGCTGAGCGAGGATAACGATACGGAGAAGCCGAACATCCTTATGCTGCAGCTGGAGACCTTTTTTGACCCGACGACTGTAGAATGGCTGGAGTTCTCCGAGGATCCGATCCCGAATTTCCATCGCCTGATGCAGGAGTATTCCTCCGGCGCGTACAAGGTACCGTCCGTGGGAGCCGGAACGGCCAATACGGAGTTTGAGTCTATCACCGGTATGAACCTGCGGTATTTCGGACCGGGTGAGTATCCGTATAAGACGATTTTGAAGAAGACGACCTGCGAAAGCGTCGCGTATGATCTGAGGAACCTGGGCTACGCGACCCATGCGATTCACAATAATAAGGCAACCTTCTACAGCCGCGCGGACGTGTTTAAAAATCTGGGCTTTGATACTTATACGTCCAAAGAGTATATGGATGTGTCCAATACCACAGCCAACGGCTGGCTGAAGGACGAGATTCTGGTGGATCAGATTCTGGACAACCTGAAATCCACGGCCCGTCAGGACTTTATTTACACGATTTCAGTACAGGGACACGGCGAGTATCCCACAGAGAAGGTGCTGGAGGATCCGGCCATCAAGGTGACCGGCGCGGCCACCGAAGAGAAGAACAACCAGTGGGAGTATTATGTAAACCAGCTCCATGAAATGGATCAGTTCGTAGCGGATCTGATTGACGCGCTGGACAATTTTGGAGAGAAATATGTGCTTGTCATGTACGGCGATCATCTGCCGACTCTGGGACTGACGGTGGAGGATGTGACGAACCGTTACCTCTTCGACACCAGCTATGTGATCGTGGACAATATGGGACTGGAGAAGGTGGATCAGACCCTCTGCTCTTACCAGATAGCAGCGGAGGTTCTCGATAAGGTAAACATCCATACCGGAACCATGATGCAGTATCACCAGAACCGCCGTAAGACGAAATGGTACTTACAGGATATGGAGCTTCTGCAGTATGACCTGCTGTATGGCAAGAAATACGCTTACGGTGACGACGGTACCACGCCCTTCGAGACCATTGACATGCAGATGGGTATCCATCAGCCGGAGATTACGCGTGTGATTTCCCTGCCTGATGAAAATAAGGTGTATGTATTCGGCAGCAATTTTACGACGGCAAGCAAGATCTACATCAACGACGAATGGCAGAATACCAAGTTTATCAGCAATCATGTATTGCAGGTGAAGAAGGTCAAGCTGACCGAGGACGCGCTGGTGTCGGTAAAGCAGCTGGCTCCGGGTAAGGCAAAGCGCGTCTTAAGCGAGGGCAATACGATGATGTATGTGGCTCCGGTGGCGGAGGAAGAGACGGAGGAAACCAATGAGAACGGCGATACCACCGACATGGAAGAAACTGACGGAACCACAGATACAGGAAGCGAAGAAACCACCGGCACTGCGCCGGTGGACAGCGAAGCAGAAGGGACAGGAGCTGCACAATGATGACGTATCAGGAAGCTGTAGATTATATTGAGGAAACACCCAAATTCACAAAGAAAAATTCACTGGATCACACCCGGGCCTTTTTAAAAAGGCTTGGAAGTCCGGAAGAAAGTATGAAGATTCTGCATGTGGCGGGCACCAACGGAAAGGGCTCCGTATGCTCTTTCCTGGCCTCCATCCTCCATGCGGCGGGCAAAAGCACGGGCCTTTTTACCTCTCCCCATCTGGTAGACATCAATGAGCGTTTTGTCATTGATGAGAAGCAGGTGTCGGACGAGGCATTTCTTATGGCCTTTCAGAAGGTCATGGACTGCGTCAATGAGATGAAAGAGGAGGGCTATCCGCATCCAACCTATTTCGAATTGCTGTTTTTGATTGGCATGGTCATTTTCAGGGAGGCAGGTGTAGAGTACCTGGTGCTGGAGACGGGCCTGGGCGGACGTCTGGACGCTACCAATTCCATTGCCCATCCGCTGGTCACAGTGCTGACTTCTATCAGCCTCGATCACACCGAGTATCTGGGTCATACGGTGGCGGCCATTGCAGGTGAGAAAGCAGGCATTATCAAAGAGGGTGTTCCGGTAGTCTACGACGCGTCCTGTAAGGAAGCAGAAGAGGTGATTCTGGCCAAGGCAAAGGAAATGCATGCGCCGGTCTATGGTATTCGTCCGGATATGTATAAGATTTTGGGCGCAACCGAGAAAAGCATTGATTTTTCCATAGATTGTGGGTATTATGATGGTATCAGTCTGTCGATTACCAGCGTGGCGGAATATCAGATGAAGAATGCTGCGGAAGCTGTGACAGCCATCCGTGTGATGGAGGGCGGTGACGCGTTCACAGACGAGACTATCCGCAAGGGTATCTCCGAGATGCGCTGGCAGGGCAGAATGGAGACGGTGCTGCCGGGCGTTATCATCGACGGCGGGCACAATGAAGCAGGTGTGGAGGAGTTTGTAAAGACTGCAAAACGTCTGGAAAAGGACTTCCCGGTGACGCTTTTATTCGCAGCTGTGGGGGACAAAGACTATCGTCATATGATCGAGACCATTTGCAGAGAGCTGCGTCTGGAACGTGTCATCGTGACTGAGGTCGGCGGTTATCGCAGCGTGGATGTGAAGGAGCCCAAAGGACTCTTTGAGAAGTTCGGACAGAAAGAGATTAAGGCGATTCCGGATGTAAAGGAAGCGTTTGAAGAGGCATTAAGAGAAAAGGGCGACGGCATCTTATTCTGTGTCGGATCCCTGTATCTGGTAGGAAGCATAAAGAAGATATTACGGGACAAGGAGGACGGCAAATGATTGATTTTGAGGAAGAACTGAAGAAATTTCATCCGAGCCTGGAAGTGGAGCAGGTGGAGGATAATGTATACAGGAACAAGCCGAAGGACATGTCGGACCTGCTTGACGAGATGCTGAAAGAGATGAAGGGCGGACGCCGCCAGAGCTAGGATCGCGGATATCGGAGGAGAAAGCTATGCGCTGTGTGAAATGTGGAGCGACACTTACGGATCCGGGATACTGCAGCTCCTGCGGAACAGAGATCCATGTATACGAGAAAATTATCCGGCTGTCCAACACCTATTACAATAGGGGACTGGAAAAGGCGAAGGCGCGGAGCCTGTCGGCGGCGGCAGAGGATTTGCGTTACAGTCTGGAGCTGAATAAGCATAATATACCGGCGAGAAATCTGCTGGGACTGATTTACTATGAGGTGGGCGAGGTGGTATCCGCCCTGACTGAGTGGATTATCAGCAAGAACCTGGAGCCGGAGAAGAATATCGCTGACGAGTACATTCAGGCGATTCAGGAGAACCAGGCCCGGTTAGAGACGATTAACCAGACCATCAAGAAATACAATCAGTCTCTGCTGTACTGCCAGCAGGGCAGTGAGGATCTGGCGGTTATCCAGTTGAAGAAGGTGCTTTCCCTGAATCCGAATCTGGTGAAAGCGCATCAGCTGCTGGCACTCCTATATATTAAGACGGAGGAGTATGAGCGGGCAGGACGGGAACTTCGCCGGGCGCTTGCCATCGACAAGACCGATAATATCTCCCTGTATTATCAGGCGGAGCTGGAGACTCTGGCCGGAAAGTCCGCAAGCCGCGGACAAAAAGCCGAGGGACAGAAAGAGAGTAAGGGAAATAAGAGTAAAGATCCGGATATTATCTCCTATACCAGCGGCAATGAGACCATTATCATGCCGACAGGCTATAAAGAGAATACAGGCGTTAATGTGGTGCTGAATATTTTCATCGGACTGGTGGTGGGCGTGGCGCTGATGTGGTTCCTGGCGGTTCCGGCCAAGGTGAAATCCGTGCGTAACCAGACTGCGGCGCAGATCCGGGAATACAGCGATCAGATTACGGCGAAGCAGACGGAGATCAATAATCTGCAGAGTCAGTTAGACGAACTGAACGGCACGGGAGCCGACAGCTCGGAGAGCGCGGCGGAAGCTCCCGGCGGCAGCTATGAGATGCTGATTGACGCGTACACCAGCTTCCAGGCCGGCGATACGGATACCGCCGCCACGGCTCTGGATAGCGTCAAAGTAGATGAACTGTCGGATAATGCCAAAGCCATCTATAATCAGATGTATGGAACGCTCCATGCGGAGGATGTGAAGAATCTGTATGACGCGGGTGCTGCGGCTTATGACGCAAAGAACTATGAGGAAGC
>CAKROP010000025.1 GCA_934373375.1 uncultured Anaerosacchariphilus sp. | reverse complement strand
TGGAGCGGATCAAGGAGGAGCTGACCGAGGAGGAAATGCAGGTCTTCAAGCGGGGCCGCAACGCCAATTCCGCCACCATGGCCAAGCATGCCACCATGTCCGATTACCGCCGGGCTACAGGCTTTGAGGCGCTGATGGGCTATCTGTATCTGACAGGCCGCACGGAGCGTATTCTGGAGCTGGCAAAAAAGGGATTAGAAGAGGATTGAACGTATGAATTACGAAGAACTGACCATAGAGGGAAGAAACGCGGTGCTGGAGGCTTTTCGTTCCGGTAAGACCATTGACAAGCTGTTTGTTCAGGATGGCTGCCAGGACGGAAGCATCAACACCATTAAGAGAGAAGCGAGAAAGCACGATACCATCATCAATTTTGTAACAAAAGAGCGCCTGGATCAGATGTCTGCCACAGGACATCATCAGGGCGTCATTGCCCAGGCGGCGGCCTATGATTACGGCACAGTCGAGGAGATGCTGGCAAATGCCAGAGAGAAGGGCGAGGATCCCTTCCTGATTCTGCTGGACGATATTGAGGATCCTCATAATCTGGGAGCCATTATCCGTACGGCAAACCTGGCAGGTGCCCACGGCGTCATCATTCCGAAGCGCCGGGCGGCAGGCCTGACCGCGGTGGTGGCCCGGGCTTCAGCCGGAGCTATCAATTACACACCTGTGGCGAAAGTCACCAACCTGACCAACACCATTAAGGAGCTGAAGGAGCAGGGACTCTGGTTCGTCTGTGCAGATATGGGCGGCGAGACTATGTACGATCTGAATCTGACAGGCCCCATCGGTCTGGTCATTGGAAACGAGGGTGAGGGCGTCAGCCGCCTGGTGCGGGAGTCCTGCGACTTTATCGCTTCCGTTCCCATGAAAGGAAATATCGATTCCCTGAACGCTTCCGTGGCGACAGGCGTGCTGGCCTACGAAATTGTACGGCAGAGGATGAAAAAATAATTCATGACAAAGCTTGAAGAACGCTCAGACGAAGAACTGATGGAAGGGATCCGCGGCGGCGAGCAGGAATGCATGGATGTACTGATTGAACGCTACAAGGGACAGGTGCGCAAGGAAGCGCGTACCCTGTACCTGATTGGCGGCGACAGCGACGATTTGATTCAGGAGGGCATGCTGGGACTTTTTAAGGCCATTCGGGATTACAGGCCGGAAAAAGAGGCTTCCTTCGGCTCTTTTGCGAAGCTGTGTATCTCAAGGCAGCTTTATACTGCCATCCAGGCTGCGTCCCGGCAGAAGCACAGCCCTCTAAATACCTATGTGGAGCTGACAGAAGGCCTGGACGAGGTGTCAGACAGTTCCCAGGGAAAAAGCCCGGAGGAGCTGTTCATCGACCAGGAATCGGCGGAGAGCCTGCAGGATCGGATTGAGGCGCTTTTAAGTCCCATGGAGTACGGAATTTTGCAGCGCTATCTGAACGGAGAGAACTATGTGCAGATCGCAGAAGGCCTGGAGAGGAGCCCGAAGTCCATCGATAACGCGCTGCAGCGGATCCGCAGAAAAATTAAGAAATTTATTCTGAAATAAAAGTCCGCTTTTGAGACAGAACATGTTATACTTATCTCAGGCTACAAAAGAAAAAGGAGGGGATTTTATGGCAGGATATTTCGGAAGTATCAAACCCTATTTTGTGATAGGAATTATCGTATATATCATTTACCGGGTGCTGCTCCGGCTATTATACCGGAATGGACGGATGCGGGTGCCGGTGGCCCATGAAGTGGGCATGGCGCTGCTTGCCTGGTGGCTGCTTACCTTATTTTCCGCGTCGGTGAGCCCGGCACTTGGTTTTTCTCTGAAGCCTGCATTTCCGGGAACGAATCTGATTCCCGTCTATGGCACGGTACGGATGGTCAGGGAGAGCGGCGTGGGAGCCCTGTTTGGGGCCTTTCTGAAATATATCCCCATCGGTTTCCTGGTGCCGTTTCTGTTCCGCAGAAGCCGGAATCCGGGCAAGGTGTTGTCCCTGTGCGGAAGCACGGCGCTTTTTATCGAGGTATTTCAGCTTTTCATGCCGTCCATGGTTGTGCGGCTGGATGATATTTTATGGGCGCTCTTTGGAGGCTTTGTGGGCTATTTTCTGTTCGGTCTTTTATGCATGAATATCACAGGCATAGAACGGATGGCGACCGTGAAGCGTTCCCGTGGACGTCAGGTACCGGCTCCGGTGCGTCTGGAGCTGGAGCTGGTCTTTCTTCTGATGCTGCTGCCGGTGATGGTGCAGGGCACACGCCTGGAAATAGCCCGGGTGCAGGAGGTACGCGCTCAGGAGGAGCAGCAGGCGAAAGCAGCTGCGGAGGCGAAGAAAGCAGCGGAAGAGGCAGAGGCCAGGCGTCTGGCTGAGGAAGAGGCGAAAAAGCTTCAGGTGGCGGACAGCATGCCGGAGCTTTCCCTGGAAGCGGGAGCAGCCGTGCTGTTTTCTGTGGATGATGATCTGATTCTCTATGAAAAGGCGGGAACCGATCAGGAGACCCCGGCCAGTACCACGAAGCTGATGACAGCCCTGACCGTCTTGAACTACTGCGACCCGGCGGAGAAGCTGACGGCAGGGGAAGAGATTACCCGTATCAGCGACCAGGCGTCCAACGCGAGCCTGAAAGAGGGCACTACCGGAACCGTGGAGACCTTTCTGGGAGCCATGCTGATTCCTTCCGGCAATGACGCGGCCTACGCGCTGGCGACCTATACCGGACGGAAGATTCTGGGCAATGACAGCGCGTCGGTGGATGAGGCATTGCAGGCCTTCCTGGATGCGGAAAAGGATCTGGGAACAGAGCTCAATCTGGAGAATTCCAATTTTCTGACGCCGGACGGTGACCAGACAGACGGTCAGTACAGCTGCGCCCGGGATATGGTTCGGATTGCGCGGGAATGTCTGAAAAATGATACCATTAAGAAGCTCTGCGGCGCGAAATCTTACCGCGGTCTGTTTGACAACCTGGATTTGACTTATAAGAATACCAACGAGCTGATTCAGCCATCCGGCGAGTATTATTACGAGGGAGCTATCGGGATGAAGACCGGCAGCTTCAATGATGTAAAATGCCTGGTAGCAGCGGCTGAGATTGGCGGTAAGACTTATATCGCGGTACTGATGCAGGACGGGGATCCGGGCCGGTATCAGGACGCAAAGACCTTATTTGATTATGTGGCGGGTGATTCCGGGGATACCGGAGAAGATATGCCTGCGGAAGAATAACAGCATAAGAATGAGTGGACAGCCCGGAGGCGCGAGAGCATTTCCGGGCTGTATTTTTCTGCAAAGCATTGGTGTGGAAGCAGTGCAAGGTTTTACGTGGTACGTGTGGATTCAAAAAAATACAAAAGATTTACAGATAATGGGAAACAGAACACAGAAAAGACACAGGAATACCACATTTCTTACATAAAAACACCACAATTGCATCACAGATGTTTTTTATAATGACCTCATCAAATGAAACAAAGAACAAGTACCTGATTTGAAGGAGGTTTTCAATATGAGAAACATAAAAAAGGGAAGTAAATTCGTGGCAACGGCTCTGGCATTCGGCGTGCTGGCAAGCACAGCCTTTCAGGGCAGCAATTATCTGTATAACAAAACAAATGGTGGAACAGTGACCGCTACAGACAAGGCGGAGCTGAATATCGCAAGCGCGGTCAGCAGCAGTTCCGCAGATGCTGCAGGTACCGATACGGACAGCATTGCCAGCGTATCCGCTATCGCGGAGGCGGCTATGCCGTCCCTGGTAGCCATTACCAATAAGAGCGTCCAGGAGATGCAGAGCATGTTCGGTCAGACACAGGCTTATGAAAGCGAGAGCAGCGGCTCCGGCATCATCATCGGTAAGACCGATACGGAGCTTCTGATGGTCACCAATAACCATGTAGTCAGCGGCGCGCAGGATTTGAGCGTGGGCTTTGTGGATGAGAGTGTGGCGGAGGCGGCTGTGAAGGGAACGGACGCAGATCATGATATTGCGGTGATTGCAGTGAAGCTAAGTGATTTATCCGAGGATACCCTTTCCACTATCAAGGTTATTGAAATCGGCAGCTCCTCCAACCTGGAGGTGGGCGAGCAGGTGGTAGCCATCGGCAATGCACTGGGCTATGGTCAGTCGGTAACGACGGGCATCGTCAGTGCCCTGAACCGTGAGGTTACCATTGATAATACCACCAACACCCTGATTCAGACGGATGCAGCCATCAATCCGGGCAACAGCGGCGGCGCGCTTCTGAATATGTCCGGACAGTTAGTCGGAATTAACTCCGCTAAGTATTCCGATACATCGGTAGAGGGTATGGGGTACGCCATTCCGGTGGACGACGTGGTGGATATCATTGAGAACCTGATGAACCGTCAGGTGAGAACCGAGAAGGCGGCTGAAGGAGAGCAGGGCTTCCTTGGTATCAGCGGCCAGGATGTGACCAGCGAGGTGTCACAGGCTTATGATATGCCGAAGGGCATCTATATCACATCTGTGGAGACAGGCAGTGCTGCAGAGCGGGCCGGTCTGCAGAAGGGCGATATCATCACCAAATTCGACGGAACCAGCGTATCTGCTCTGGCTGATCTGAAAGAGCAGATTGCTTACTATAAAACTGGGGAGCAGGTGGAAATTACCTATAGCACTCAGGAGAATGGGCAGTATGTTGAGAAAACTGCGACGGTGACGCTGGGGCAGAGTAAATAAACAGACGGACGAAAAGCGGCCCCTCAGCCGCACAGAAAAATTTTCCACGCTCGGGGACAATTAGCCCCTCCTTAGGAAAGATTTTCTGTGCGGCTGAGGCGCCGCTTTTCTGTGTATCGAATACGTATAAGGTGCTCGTGCTTAGAGCTGTTCTTTTTCCAGATACTTCATGTAGCTCGCTACCATGAGCGCAATCTTGAAGGTCAGGGCGTCTTCGAAGACACGGATGTCCAGGCCGGTGGTTTTCTGGAGTTTTTCAAGACGGTATACCAGGGTGTTGCGATGGACGAAAAGCTGGCGGGCGGTCTCGGAGACGTTCAGGTTGTTTTCAAAGAATTTTTCGATGGTGGACAGGGTTTCTTCATCGAAGGTGTCCGGTGTATTCTCATGGAATACTTCCTGCATGAACATTTCGCACAGGGGCTGGGGAAGCTGATAGATCAGACGGCCGATGCCCAGGGTGTGGTAGGCGTTTACCGTGGCTTCCGGGTAGAAAATTTTACCCACTTCCAGAGCCATTTTCGCCTCTTTATAGGATTTTGACAGGTCGCGGATCTGACTGACCATGGTTCCGTAGGCGACGCGGATGCGGGAACTGTCTTCGTCGGTATTCAGCATACCGGCCAGCATTACGGCTACTTCATCCAGTGTGTCATAAGTGTCCTCTTCGCCGACGGATTTTACAACGACGATATTTTTCTGATCTACGGCAGTTATAATATCCTGGGACTTGGGTGCGAAGACGCTTCGCACAGCTTCCAGTGCCATGACGTCCTTTTCGTCGCGGGTCTCGATCAGATAAACTACACGTATGGCTTCGGTCTGGATGTGGAGCTTTTTGGCCTGGCTGTAGATATCTACCAGCAATAGGTTGTCCAGTAGCAGGTTCTGGATAAAGTTATTGCGATCGTAGCGTTCCTTATAGGCTACAATCAGGTTCTGAAGCTCGCTGACTGCCACTTTGCCTATCATGTATGCGTCGTCGCCGCTGCCTTTTGCAAGCAGGATGTACGCGAGAATGCCTTCATCATATACTTTAAAGAAATGACATCCCTGAAGATTCTGCCCTTCTGCCGGAGACTGGGCGAAGCTCCGGGTCATTTCCGGGGTTATGCCGGATGCGTCGAAGGTGGATGCGACCTGGCTTCCGTCTGTCTCCAGTACGCAGAGATCAATTCTTGTTATACCGCGCAGCTCTTCCAGACTTGACTGTATCACCTGATGGGAAATCATATTAATACACCTCCATGGTTTCATTGGTTCGATTATAACATGCCTCTTTGATATCTGGAAAGATCTTTTTCGTCAAAATGACCAAAAACTGCCCGAAAAATACCGAAATAAAATTTTTTGAAAAAATTTCATTTTAACGCTTGACATTACCTGAAAGTGATGGTACTATAATCTAGCGCGTTGCGCAAGACATTAAAAACGCTGCTGTGGCTCAGTCGGTAGAGCGTCGCATTGGTAGTGCGGAGGTCACGGGTCCGATTCCCGTCAGCAGCTTGTCAAAAGAATGGCGGAAAGCTTTTGGATGAAGGCTTTCCGCTTTTTCTTTGCCCTCTGAAAAGTGGTACGGTTTGGTACGCGACGGACAAAAAAAGAGAACTCCAGGATCGCCAGTGCGATATGGAAGTTCTCTTTTGGTTTCTGATTTTATCAGGGTGTTTCTTTTTTCTTTTTGTCGTGCTTCGGATCCGGCTTCGGCAGCTGATCTACCAGCCGTTCGATCACGGCCTTTTTCATATAGACGTCGAAGCTCAGCAGACAGATGAAGGAGAAGAGCTGCAGGAACTGCTTATCCTCGTCGGGCGCGTCGGGAAAGGTTTGCTCGGAAACCTGATATTTCTGAATCAGATCTTTTTTCAGATCTTCTATCTGGCCCTTTTCCAGGCAGAAGACCTCGTCGTAGATGCGGTCCAGCTGGAATTCGTGGTCTGTATGGAAGTACTTGTCCGTCAGCGGCGTCAGAAGGCTCTGGATGTCGCTGATGGAAAGGATATTTTTAAAATAATAGATAAAAATCAGGAGCAGCATGTGCTCTTTGGAATATTTCTTCTTCTCGGGCGGGGGAAGCAGACGGTTCTTGGCGTAGTTGTTGATCATCGTCTTCGTCAGAATCTTGTCATCTTCATACCGCTTGGAGCTCTTTAACTGGCTGTCCATAAAGGTCGTCACCTGATCCATGTAAAGATCGATGCCCGGGATGTCTTCCGGATGGATATAGTCGATCCGATTCAGACTTTCCAGAATGCTCTCCAGGAGATTTTGACTGTCTATTGTCATAGGTATCACCTCGGAACCTATTATATAGTATTCAAAACTATATGACAAGAGGTAAATGTTTAAAGTTTTTTTAAGATGCAGAAAAGGAATGACAGGAGACGAAATTTGTAATATAATAGAAACCATTAAGGGGCAGACAAACTTTCAGTTTCTGCAGAAGGAGGATAAAATGGCTAACATTTTAAAAAGATTTGGGGACATCATGTCAGCGAACATCAATGCGCTGCTGGACAAGGCAGAGGATCCGGAGAAAATGATCGATCAGTATCTGCGTGAGGTTGAAAGCGATCTGGGAAAAGTGAAGGCAGAGACAGCAGCTGTGATGGCGGCTGAGACCAAGGCCAAGAGAGAACTGGACGAGTGCGGCGCAGAAGTGGAGAAGATGCAGAAGTACGCGGAGAAAGCCCTCCTGGCAGGCAATGAGGGCGACGCGCGCCAGTTCCTGGAGAAAAAAGCGGATCTGACGAAGAAGCAGGAGAGCCTTCAGAAGTCCTATGAGGCAGCGGCAGCCAACGCGGTTCAGATGAAGGAGATGCATGATAAGCTGGTGAAGGATATGGAGACCCTGGAGTCCAAGCGTGACGCGATTAAGACCAAGGTGGCAGTAGCGAAGACCCAGGAGAAGCTGAACAAGATCGGGTCCAGCGTAGCGGGCGCAGGCGATGCCATCGCAGCATTTGAGAAGATGGAAGCCAAGGCGGACAAGATGCTGGATGAGGCCAACGCCATGTCTGAACTTAATAAGAAAGAGGGAAGCATCGACGATCTGACCAAGAAATATGACAGCACAGCATCCGGTGTGGATGACGAGCTGGCAGCGCTGAAGGCAAAGATGGGATTGTAAGCTGGGAATATCGATGGATAACAAAATTTACTACTGTGAAAACTGTGGCGGCGTTATGGAATTTGACGCCGCCTCTCAGAGTCTCAAATGCCCCAACTGCGGCACAGAGACAAAGATAAAAAATGACAAGAAAAAGATTGTAGAGCACAGTCTGACCCGCCACGCCATGCAGACTATCACAGCGTCGGAGAAAAAGAGCCAGACCATGATCTGTAAGGGCTGCGGCGCGAAAATTGAGGTGGCGGCCAACAGTACGGCTACCAGCTGTCCCTATTGCGGTTCCAAGTATGTGTTGGCCGACAAGCAGGAGGACGCCATCATTCCCGACGGCGTACTGCCCTTCCAGATAGACCGGAACCGGGTGGGCGAGCTGTTCCGAAAATGGCTGAAGGGCCGCTGGATGGCTCCGGGCGAACTGAAGCACCTGTATCAGCAGGAGAAGCTTCAGGGCATCTATCTGCCCTACTGGACCTTTGATGCGAAGGCAGACGCCCGCTATACGGCTCAGGGCGGGCGCAGACGTACCGTGACACGGAAAGGGCCGGATGGCAAGACCGTGCAGGAGACGGTAGTGGACTGGTATCCCACTTCCGGCAGTATCCGGCACTTTTTTGACGACGTACTGATCCCGGCGTCAAAGAGCCTGAAAAGAAATCTGTTGGACCGGGTCGGAAGCTTCGGTCTGACACAGGTGGCGTCGTATTCCCCGGAGTACTTCTCGGGTTACAACGCGGAGGTCTATACCGTGGATCTGGATGACGCCCACAGCGACGCCAGACAGTACATGGAATTTAATCTGGAAGAAATGGCCCGGCAGGATGTGCTGCGCCGTTACGATGAAGTGCGGGGCGTGAGCGTGCGCGCCAGCTACAGCGACGAGACCTACAAGCATGTGATGCTTCCGGTTTACGCTACGGCATATACCTATAAGGGTAAGAAATATCACGTTCTGATCAACGGTCAGAGCGGCAGGGTAGAGGGCGATTATCCGAAGAGCCCGGCGAAAATCATAGCGATTATTCTGGGTATTCTGGCGGTGATATTCCTGATTTACCTGTTCAGCACCGGTGGTGACGACAGCTATTACAGCATGCGCGCAGTTCCGACTGAGAGCGTGCTCCTGACAGCGGACAGCCGGGCAGAGGAGCCGATAACCCTGCAGGAAGAAAATGAGGAGGCAGAGACATGGGATTATTCAGCGGACAGTTTGCCAATGTAGTAGAATGGCAGGAATTCCGGGATGATATGCTTTTCTGGAAATGGAGCAACAAGGAGATTAAGAAAGGAAGCCGGCTGATTATCCGTCCGGGCCAGGACGCGATTTTCCTTTACAACGGCAAGGTAGAGGGTATCTTCCGGGACGAGGGAAGCTACGATATCGAATCGGCGATCATTCCCTTCCTGTCTACCTTAAAGGGATTCAAGTTCGGTTTTAACAGCGGCCTGCGGGCGGAAGTGCTGTTTATCAATACCAAAGAGGTGCTGGTAAAATGGGGCACCAAGAGTCCGGTGCTGATTCCGACACCGGGACTTCCGGGCGGTATGCCCATCCGGGCTTTCGGTACCTTCGCGTGCAAGGTATCCGATTACGATGCTCTGATTGAAAAGGTGGCGGGCATCAAGCAGCAGTATTCTGTGGAGGATGTGCGGGAGCGCATCATCGGTATGCTGGATCAGCTTCTGATGAAATGGATTTCAAAGGAAGGCAAAGATATGTTCAATCTTCAGGCCAACGCGGACGCCATTGGCCGCGGTATCCGGGAGGATTTGGACATGGAGATGAGTAAGATTGGTATCAGCATTGCCAGCTTCGCGATTTCCAGCTTCAACTATCCGGAGGAAGTCCAGAAGATGGCTGAGAAGGCGGCGGCCCAGAGCATGATTGGCGATGTGGGACGCTTCCAGCAGGTAGCCATGGGCGAGGCGATGGCTAAAGGTCAGGGCGGCGGAACCGCTTCCGATATGGCCGGTATGGCCATGGGAATGGCCATGGGCCAGCATATGGCGTCTCAGATGGCACAGGCCATGAATGGCGGCGCACAGCAGGCCGCAGCTCCGAACCAGGGCGCGGCAGCAGGCGGTACAGCCCCGAATTTCTGTCCCAACTGCGGTACGAAGACCAATGGAGCGAATTTCTGCCCCAATTGCGGACAGAAGCTGGTATAAAAGCGGCGGAATGTAACGAGACAGGGAGATAAAGAGAGTTATGAGTAGTTATGATCTTTTGAACCCGGAACAAAAAGAAGCGGTGCTTCATACCGAAGGACCGCTTCTGATTTTGGCGGGAGCCGGTTCCGGCAAGACCCGTGTGCTGACGCACCGGGTGGCATATCTGATAGAGCAGGGTGTTGCGCCCTGGAATATTCTGGCTATTACCTTTACCAATAAGGCGGCAGGGGAGATGCGGGAACGCGTAGACAAGCTGGTGGGCCTGGGCAGCGACAGCATCTGGGTCAGCACCTTCCATTCTACCTGCGTGCGGATTCTGCGGCGCTATATCGATCGGCTGGGCTATGACACCTCATTTTCCATCTACGATACAGATGACCAGAAGTCGGTGATGAAGGAGGTCTGCAAAAAGCTGCAGATTGACACGAAGATCTATAAAGAACGGATGCTTCTCGGCGCTATTTCCCATGCAAAGGATGAGCTGATGAACCCGGTGCAGATGCAGCTGGATGCGGGCAGCGACTGGAATCAGCAGAAGATTGCCGGGGTCTATGCGGAATACCAGGCTCAGCTTCATAAGAATAACGCGCTGGATTTTGACGATCTGATTATGAAGACTGTGGAGCTGTTCCAGAACTGTCCGGATGTGCTGGATTTTTATCAGGAGCGGTTCCGCTATATCATGGTGGACGAGTATCAGGATACCAATACAGCCCAGTTTAAGCTGGTAAGCCTGTTGGCAGCAAAGTATCGGAATCTCTGCGTGGTGGGCGACGACGACCAGTCTATTTACCGGTTTCGTGGCGCAAATATCATGAATATCCTGAACTTTGAGCAGGTGTTTCCGGACGCGAAGGTCATCAAGCTGGAGCAGAACTACCGTTCCACCAGCAATATTCTGAACGCGGCCAACGAGGTCATTCACCATAACCAGGGTCGGAAGGACAAGCGGCTGTGGACGGATAACGGCGCAGGCGTGCCGGTGCGCTTCCGGCAGTTCCAGAATGCCTTTGAGGAGGCGGAGCATGTCATTGGAAATATTACCAGCCATATCCAGAAGGAGGAGGCAGAGTATAAAGATCACGCGATCCTCTACCGCACCAACGCCCAGTCCCGCCTCTTTGAGGAAAAGCTGATTTACGCAAATATCCCCTATAAGATCATCGGCGGCGTTAATTTTTATGCCCGCAAGGAGATCAAGGATCTGCTGGCTTACTTAAAGACCGTGGACAATGGCCGTGACGAGGTGGCCGTGCGCCGCATCATCAACGTGCCCAAACGGGGCATCGGCGCGACAACTTTAAGCCGTGTGGGTGAATATGCCGTGGCCAACGATATGGGCTTTTATGAGGCCCTTCTGAACGCGGAGCAGATTCCGGGCATTGGCCGTGGCGCGTCCAAGGTGCTGCCTTTTACAGTGCTGATTCAGACCCTCAGGGCCAAGCAGGAGCATGCGAAGGTCAGTGAGCTTCTGGAGACCATTCTGGAGGAGACCGGTTACCGCAGAGAGCTGATTCTGGAGGGCACCGATGAGTCGGAGGCCCGTCTGGAGAATATCGACGAGCTCATGAGCAAGGTCAAGGATTATGATGAAAATGCGGAGAATCCGTCCCTCAGCGGCTTCCTGGAGGAAGTGGCTCTGGTGGCTGATATTGATAACCTGGAGGAAGAGAGCAATCATGTGGTGCTGATGACGCTTCACAGCGCCAAGGGTCTGGAGTTTCCCTATGTCTATATGGTCGGCATGGAGGAGGGATTGTTCCCCAGTTACATGTCCATTGTGGCCGATAATCCCCAGGAGGAGATAGAAGAAGAGCGTCGTCTCTGCTATGTGGGTATCACCCGCGCCAAGAAGGAGCTGACCCTGACGGCGGCCAGACAGCGTATGCTGCGGGGGGAGGTCCAGTATAATATGATTTCCCGCTTCGTCAAGGAGATTCCGGGCGAGTATCTGGAAAATAAGACCGAAAGTCCGGGACAGAGGGCAAAAGAGGCCAAGGAGCAGCGCATCAACCAGCGCAGACAGGCCATGCTGGAGGCCAGAAAAAGTCTTCGGGCAAAGCCCATTCAGTCCAAAATGGTAGCGGCTACCAAGGCGTCCCATCTGGATTACAGCGTGGGAGACCGGGTGAAGCATATCCGTTTCGGCGAGGGTACGGTGCTTGAGATTATCGAAGGCGCCAAGGACTATGAGGTACGCGTGAACTTCGATACGGCGGGTGTAAAGAAGCTGTTCGCCTCCTTTGCCAAGCTTCAGAAGGTGTATTGACCGGAATCGCATTTTTTTGACGGAACCCATAGTATTTTAAAAGGGAATATGATATAATATTTAAAACAAGCGGCAGTCTGCGGAAAGGATGTAGGAACGATGAATAATAAGATGGAAGATTTTCTGACAGCAACCAAATTAAATGAACTGCTTCACAAGAAAGAGATCGAGGAGAAGAACAAGAACACGGTTCTCTGGATTCTGGCAGTGCTCGGAGCGGTAGCGGCAGTGGCAGGAATCGCCTATGCAGTATATCGTTTCTTTGCACCGTCCTATCTGGATGAGTTCGAAGATGACTTCGATGATGACGAGTTTGACGATGATTTCTTCGATGACGAGGAAGAATAAGAAAAAGAAACAGAAGTGAGCGAAGGGTGTCTCAGGACGGAACAGATGTTTTGAGACACTCTTTTTCGGTTCTCTGTTTTGGATTTTGGGACAGAAAGAGGAAGTTTATGAAAAAAGGTGAAATTTACGAGGGAATCGTCGAGAAGACGGAGTTTCCGAATAAAGGAATTGTGACCGTGGAAGAGCGCCGCGTGGCGGTGAAGAACACATTGCCGGGACAGAAAGTGCAGTTTCGGCTTAAAAAGGTGCGAAAAGGTGTAGGCGAAGGGCAGCTTCTTCAGATTCTGGAGCCTGCGGCCAATGAGATTACGCCGGTCTGTCCGCATTTTGCAAACTGCGGCGGCTGTACCTGGCAGAATTTGTCCTACGAAGATCAGCGTCTCTTAAAAGAAGGGCAGCTTAAGGAACTTCTGGACGGCGCGATTACAGCCCCCTATGTATTTGAAGGTGTGAAGGGCAGTCCCCGGCAGCTGGAATATCGCAATAAGATGGAGTTCTCCTTTGGTGACGAGGAAAAGGACGGCCCGTTGGCCCTCGGTATGCACAAAAGAGGCAGCTTCTACGATATCGTGACAGCGGATCAGTGTCAGATCGTGGACGGGGATTTCCGGAAGATTCTGCGCTGTGTGCTGGAGCATTTTGAAAAGAAGGGGCTGCCCTTCTACCACAGACTGCGTCATACGGGGTATCTCCGTCATCTGCTGGTGCGAAAAGCGGCGAATACAGGGGAGATTCTGGTGGATCTGATTACCACAACGCAGCATCTTCGTGAGGATGGCAGCGACTATAGCGCATTGGTGGCGGACCAGTCCTGGGCGGAGGAGCTGCGGGCGCTTCCGCTGGAGGGGGAGATTGTGGGCATTCTGCATACCCACAACGACAGTCTGGCAGATGTGGTGCAGAATGACCGGACGGAGCTGCTGTACGGCAGAGACTATTTCTATGAGAAGCTTCTGGGACTTCGCTTCAAGATTTCCCCGTTTTCCTTCTTCCAGACCAATTCCCTGGGCGCGGAGCTGCTCTATGAGACGGCCCGGGGTTATATCGGGGAGACGGACGATCGCGTGATCTTCGACCTGTACAGCGGCACCGGCACCATTGCCCAGATGCTGGCACCGGTGGCAAAAAAGGTAGTAGGCGTGGAAATCGTGGAGGAGGCTGTGGAAGCCGCCAAAGTGAATGCCCGGCTGAACGGCCTGGCCAACTGTTCCTTTATCGCCGGTGATGTGCTGAAGGTTATCGA